>NZ_JAUSPQ010000003.1 GCF_030655665.1 Methanocorpusculum sp.
TTCAGCAATCAGAAAATGCATGTAGTCTACGTCAGTGGTCTTGGCAGGAGTCATGATAGTTGTACTGTGGTTTCATAAAGTACAACCTGAGAGTACGTGAGCTTTTCGGTTGAGAGCACACCGCGTAAGTCCTATTAAAAATTAGATTCACTTCCCTCTCTTTATGACTCAAGCATAGAGATTAGATTTTTCTTCAATTATTAGATACATATGTTTTCTAATGTAAAAATTGATATTAATAATAAATAGAATAGTAATTTATAGTATTACTAATTTAAATTTATGTATGAATTTGCTATTTTCCCTCCCTCTCTACACAATAACTGGAGAGCCATTATTTAGCTTGTTGATGTCCCGTTACGGAGAGGCTCTGTGAATCTACCAAAAAAAGAATTCAAATTAAAAACGCTACTGATCATACTTACCCCGATTGTTTTGGTCAGCATGTTGCTTGCTGTCGGTCTTGGACCGGTAAGCGTTAGTCCTGCCACAACGATCAATGTTATATTCAGTCAGTTTCCGATTCTCCAAAATCTTGTCAGCGGCAACTACACCCAACTCGATTACAACATTGTTTGGGGGCTTCGTCTCCCGCGAGTGCTTCTTGGTTTTATCGTTGGGGCTTCACTTGCTGTTTGCGGAGTTGCTATGCAGGCCCTTGTTCGCAATAAATTAGCAGATCCTTTCGTTCTCGGGGTATCTTCTGGAGCCTCCGCCTCGGCCACTTTTTTTATGGTAACTGGGACATTTGCCTTCCTTGGTACATATGCACTTTCATTCAACGCATTTTTAGGAGCCGCAGCATCTATCATTCTTGTTTATTGGCTTTCTCGAGTGAAAGGGCGCATCAACATTCCAACTCTCCTTCTTTCTGGGGTTGCTATAGCCATGATTTTGGATGCCGTAACAAAAACCATCGCTCTCAGTGCGCCAAATGCACTTGCCGTACACAATCTCGATTTTTGGATGACAGGGTCTCTGGCTGGTGCAAAATGGGGGTATCTCACCATGCCCCTTGTAGTAATGCTTCTCTGTTTGTTCTACCTCACGATCCACTACCGGACCCTGAACCTTCTTCTCCTCGGAGACAATACTGCAGGCACGCTCGGTGTTACTGTGGGACGAACACAAAAAATGCTGGTCCTCATCTCCTCTCTTCTTGCCGGCGTTACAATCGCCGTTAGCGGCTCAATTGGCTTTGTTGGATTAATGATCCCTCATATCAGCCGGATGCTTGTGGGAAGCGATCACAAAAAAGTCCTGCCGTTATGTGTACTCCTTGGCGGGTTCCTTGTTGTTTGGACAGATGTAGCTGCTCGCCTCATCATTGCCCCTGAAGAACTGCCCGTAGGGATACTCACGGCAATCATCGGAGGTCCCTGTTTTATCGCTCTACTCAAAAGCAAAGCAGGAAAGGCGATATGATGACCAACAAATTAGACGTACAACATCTGTCATATGCCTATTATGATCAGGATGTTATCTCCGACATTGACTTATATGTTGCAGAAAACGAGTTCGTCGGGGTTGTTGGTCCGAATGGATGCGGAAAATCGACCATTCTTAAAAACATTTACGGTGCACTACATACGAATCGCGGCAGGATCCTGCTGGACAATGAACCCATCTCCCGCATGAATTCAAAACAAATCGCCCGAAAAATGGCAGTTGTAGGTCAGGAAAATGAATTTGACTTCGACTTCAGTGTGAATGAAATGGTGGCGATGGGCCGATCCCCGCACAAAAAACTGTTCGATCCTGATACAAAAGAGGACGAAGACATCATCATGGGAGCACTGAAACGGGTAGGCATGTTGTCTATGATTGACAGAAAATACTCCACTCTCTCTGGTGGAGAGAAGCAGCGTGTTCTCATTGCCCGAGCCATTGCTCAACAGACGGATTTCTTCATTTTGGATGAACCGACCAATCATTTGGATATCAGTTTTCAGCTGCAGGTTTGTGAAATAGTCCGGGGTCTTGGCGTTACGGTTCTGACAGCCATGCATGATCTGAATCTTGCGGCTCTCTTCTGTGACCGGATTTATGTTATCAAAGAGCATGAGGTGTATCGTTTTGGCACAGTGGAGGAAATCCTGACTCCGGAACTTATCAAAGAGGTATTTGGTGTAACAGCCGATGTCAAAATCCACCCAGTTACAAAAAAACCAAATATTATTTTTATTCCGAATCTGCCGTGAATGAGGTAGTATTCCCAGGCATTGTCACACAAATTTATAAATTAATATTACTGGGTAAATATTTAAATGTAATTAATAATCATATATTATGTTGTAAATTAATTTTTGGTATGATAAAATGATGAGAAAATTAAGTTTATTTACTGTCGCCCTCCTCTTATTGGTAGTTATATTTGGCGCGGGTTGTGTTGGAAGTAATAATCAGGATGCTGATGAAAGTGATTATACACCAGTTACTGTGGAAAACTTTGGCAGAACTATTACAATTACCGAAAAACCGACCGCAGTCGCGGTTGCGGGTCCCAACTGCGCAGAGGTGTTTGTTGCGTTGGGTCTGACCGATATTGTTATAGGTAAATCCTGTGATAATCACTGTCTTGGTCCGCTGCCGGAATATGCTGATGGATACAACAGTATTCCTGAACTGACCCATGGATATCCAACCCTCGAAGCTGTTGTAACGAGCGGGTGTGATTTCCTGTATGCGATTGACTGGGTGTTTGAAGGAGACTTCACTGTAGAAGCTCTGGAGCAGTACGGTATCACCGTGTATGTTTGTGAAGCAACGGATTATGAAGGTGTTTGGAAGGAAATCAGAGAACTTGGTGAAATCTTCGAGGTTGAAGATGCAGCAGATTCCTTTATTGCTTCAGAAAAGGCAAGAATTGCTGCTGTAGAAAAAACTGTTGCGGGTCAAGACACACTGAAAGTATTCATTTATGATTCAGATACCGGAAGCGGTGTTTACACTGCCGGTGCTCCAAATATTGAAACTACGTTTATAGAAACCGCAGGTGGTGTGAACATCTTTGATGATTTGAACAAAGCATGGGTTGGGGTTTCGTATGAAGAAATACTTGCAAGGGACCCAGATGTTATCATTATCCACGATTATGAAGAGGCAACCTACGAAGAAAACGTTGAGGCTCTGATTCATGATCCGATCTTATCTCAACTTGATGCTGTGAAGAACAAACGCTTTGTACGGCTATCTCTTGAATCGGCTCTACCGGGTTCAAGAACCGCATATTCTATTGAAGTAATTGCAAAAGGAATGTTCCCGGAATTATTCTAAGATTTGGGTGATACCCTTATCTTCTTTTTTTTGTATTGGCATTCTTGTGATTTATGTATAACGGACGTTTTCTCTTCTCGTGAACGTTAGGTAAAGTCTGTGGAAATGATGCTTAGAGAAAGTCATTTCCGTAATGCTGGTTTTGATCAAAAACCGTTTTCATCATTTTTCTGCAATCACAACATCATCATACAGACATCTGGTCATTTCTTAAGACATAGTATTGGTGTAGTTATTCGGATCCTCCCCAATACTCCCTACAAAACAAATCTCAAGATGGAGGTTCATTTCAAGGTTGTATTCACACTCTTCTATCTATATGAGATATATCTATACTTTACATTAATATCGTTACAAAACTCATGCATGTAGGATGTGAAAGTCTGAGACTTTCTTGCCGCCGCACGGCCCGGATACGCGCAAATTAGTTATAATGGATGAATCAGTTTATGAAAATTCTCTTAATTCATTCAGATAACACCGAGTTTGAGGCCCTCGCCAAAACGAAGGTGGCGGAGGAATCCTGAAAGTACTTGGTCAACGTCAGAGCAAGATCCGAGCTGAATAGGTTGTTTAAGATAACTATGTCTCTCGATGAATTTGTTGCCGAGGTCAGGGTAGAAGTAGAGTCCATGCCGAACCGTCCGATCTACCCAACAAAACGCATGGACATACGCGCATAATATTATTGATTATCCCTTGCATTCAAGGTGGGCTTCACTTCGCTTCTTCACCGTTTTCAGATATATGATCCTAACCAGTATTCTCCGGCAGTATCTTCTGATGATCCTCGCGAGCATAGCTGTTTTTCTGGATTACCTGGATACGAGTATCGTCTCAATTGCTTTGCCCACAATATCTTTTGAGCTTGGGGTGGGATCCTTTACGGCTTCCTGGGTGATGACATCGTATCTTCTTGCCCTCGGGAGCACACTTCTTCTCTTTGGGAAACTTGCTGACAGAACCGGACGCGAGCGTGAGATTTTCACCGCTGGATTTGTTTTGTTTACGTGTGCCTCCCTTCTCTGTGGTATCTCAGATAATATTGGCATGCTGATTGGTTTCCGTGTTTTCCAGGGAGTTGCCGCCGCAATGATGGTTTCTACGGCGACCATGCTGATCACAACGCGCCTGCCGGAAGGTATTCGGGGTATTGGTATGGGGATCATTGCGACATCAGGGGGTGTTGCTCTGGCCTTGGGTCCCGGAATCGGCGGTGTCGTGACCGAGTTCATCAGCTGGCACTGGATCTTCTTCATCAATATCCCTGTTGGAATTGTAGGGGTCTTTCTCGCTCTTTTCCTGATCCCAAAGTCGGAGGTACGATCGTGTGCAAAGGACCCATTCGATATTTCCGGCGCTATCCTTTTGGCAGTTACTCTTGTTTCGCTTCTCACAGGTCTTGAACTTGGCGTTTCCAGCGGGTGGACACTCCCTGCGATTCTGCTTCTGATGATAACACCTGTTGCCGGTTTTCTCTTTATTCGGCGGGAACTCTCGCATCCCGATCCTGTTCTTTCAGCGAAGCTTCTCTTAAACAGAACTGTCATGTGGGCGTCTCTCTCGACACTGCTGGTAACGCTCGTCTATCTGGGTGTTGTTTATCTGATGCCCTTTTATCTGACTGGGTCATACCAGATGTCCGTAGCATCGGCAGGGTTCGTGATGCTTCTTGCGCCGGTTTCGATGGCGTTCATTGGAATTCCTGCGGGTTCTCTCACGGGAAAATTTGGATGCATGCATCTCTGCAATACTGCTGCCGTAATTATGGCAGCCGGTCTTCTGATTCTTGTGTTCAGTGTCATCCTTACCAGTCTGCCGTTGCTGTTTGCCGGACTTCTTTTGCTTGGGCTTGGCATGGGACTGAATGAAGGGCCAAGCATGCAGAGAATCACTATTCACAGTCCCCGGGAGATGCAGGGGTCTTCGGGTGGTCTGATATTTACGGTAATGAATATCGGATGCATTCTTGGAGTGGCAGTGTTTTCGGTCGCGGCATCACTGGGGTCCGGGAGCGGTGAAGTGTATACTGATCAGGGTGTGGCTATTGCCTGTATTGTGGGTTTGACGGCAACGGTTTTTGCATATGCTGCCTCCCGTCTTGCACGTGACCAAATTCGCTGTTGATCTGTTTTTTTTTAATAAAAAACCCCGTATGTGGGCAATTTCAACGCATAAACTCCCATTATACATACCTTTATTACCTCAGGGGGAAATCAATAAATTAAACCCTTTGGAGGAAAAAAACATGTCAGAACTCTACAAAAAGATGATTACTGAGGCAATGGCTGCACAGCATGCCGATGTCGAAGTGCTTAAAGAAAGACGTGGAAAGCATTTCACGCTCAAAGACGCCCGCCCCTATGTTGAGGCGGTTGCAAAGATGACCGTCGGTCCAAAACAGAGCGCTTCTGTCATCAATCTGCACAAAGACTCAGTGAAGACGCATTTTGACGTTCTCTCTGGTCTGACCAGACATGTCAGGCCCGAAGACGATCCTTTTGTTGAACATTATCAGACGCCTGTCGTTCTTGAGATCCTTCGGGACCAGGATGCAAAGTTTGCAAAAAGTCTGGAGATCTTTGCTGACTCGATCAAAACCCATGAGGCGATCATCGGTAAAGAGGCCGCACGCTGTTATGCAGGTTTCTACGGTCCCACCTGTGTTGTTGACTTTGCTCTGATGCCGGGCTCAACAAGCAATGTCGTCAATCAGATCCTCACAAAAACCGAGATGCCGATCGCTCACAAGCAGGCGATCCTTGCCGCAAAATCATGGGGAATGAACACCTCATATGGTATTGGCGATCTCTTTGCAAAACGTATTGAAGCCGGCGACTCTCTTGCCGAAGCCTCGAGAAAAGAGGTCCGTCAGCTTCAGGATCTCTACCGGAATCCGGTAGATGCTCAGGCGAAACTCATGCAAAAAGCAGGTATGAAATCCTTCTCCGCAAGGAGATATATGGAGAACTACCGTAAAGGCATGGAAAAAACCGTGAAAGCGGCCATCGATGACGGGGTCCATTATGGAAATATCGCCACGATCCCTGCATACTGTGTAGGTGATGTGTCCCACCACATTTCCCAGTCAACATTCAACATGTGCAAGGATGATGTGATCATGGCAACTATCGAGGCGGTCACAAATGTCATCGAAAAGACACTTCTTGCCGCGATTCCAAGCATCAAAACACCCTACCAGCTTCTGAATGTGGCAACCGGTGCTTCTGCTGCGGCAACTGAGTATATTCTGGAGCTTGATGCATTCAATGCTCCAATGATCGTGGATCTTCTGACGAAGAGATATCACAACCTTGTAATGATCAATCCGACCAGGGGGGCAGCTGCCGAACTGCACAACTGTGATTTCATGGATATGATCTACCGCGGATGGAAGATCCTTGATAAAGCCCAGAGAGTTAAGAATGGATCAGGTAAACCGCTCGTACCCAAAATTGATGGAATCCCCATCGATCTCTCACCAATCCATGAGAACGAAGTGCTCATGAACCCCCAGCGCTATGCATATCCGGCATGCGCCATCACCGTTCGTGCCTCTGCTCTTATGCGGCTTGCTGACTATCCGTGTCTTCTGACGAGTGAACCGATTACAGCAACAATGATGACCAACATCATTGCGCTCGACAAAAAGACCGTGGCAGCCCCGGTGCGTTCCTGTAAGAGTTGTGCAACAGCATGTCTTGTCGGAGCTCGGCACCAGTACTGCCAGTACCGAGAGGCTGTCTAGATGAAATGTTACGTGTGTGAGCATGAGGGGGTCGACCGGGATGCAACCGGCGTCTGTATCGTATGCGGCATGGGTCTTTGCACGAAACATATGGTTCGTTCCGATGTTGAGACCTGGGAGGGGGGGTACCCCTTCCCGGCAAAGAAACTGAAGCATCCGATCCCCCGGATACTTTGTCCTGAGTGCAGCAAAGCTTGGAATGGAGAAAAGTAATGGATCTCATTAAGCGTTCTCTCGCAGAACTCGTCGGCACGATGATCCTTGTGTTCATTGGCTGTGGGTCCGTCGTGATGATGCTGATGCTTGCTGCAGGTACGACTACGTCGACCTCATTCGACATAGGAATCGGAGCTCTTGGCGGAATGGGTGACTGGTTAGGTATCAGTGCTGCATTCGGTCTGGCTGTCGCAACAGTAATCTATGCACTTGGAACCGTGTCGGGTGCTCATATCAACCCTGCGGTGAGCATAGCTCTCTGCGCGATCCGGAAGTTCCCGGTGAAGGACACGATCGTATATGTCATTGCCCAATGTATCGGCGCAGCTATTGGCGCAGCGTTGTTGTTCCTTATTATCGGACCAGAATCGCTCAGTGTTGGCGGACTCGGAGCAACTGCCCCGTTCCCCGGGATCTCTCTCTGGCAAGCTCTCCTGGCAGAAATAGTTGGGACGTTTATCCTCATGCTCGTGATCATGGGTGTTGCCGTTAACAAGAAAGCACCTGCAGGGTTTGCCGGTCTTGCAATCGGTGCGGCCGTCACTGCCGTCATCGTCGCAACCGGGAACATTTCAGGCGGCTCGATCAACCCGGCAAGATCCTTTGGTCCTGATTTTATGAGACTGATCTTATCCGGATCTGATGCCCTCTGGACGACATACCCGATCTATATAGCCGGTCCTATTATCGGCGCCGTACTCGCAGCGTTCTTCTATGAGTTCGTTGCGGGAAAACCTGAGTAATCAGGAATACAATCCTATTTTTTAATATGTTCTGTGAAAGCTGCAGTCGCTGGCTAAAAAAAGGGTTATGACCGTTCGCCGTAGATCCTTTTGATCTCGTGCGCCTCGGCGGTTTTGTCTTTTCTGGTAATGATATTTCCTTTCCGAAGTTTGATTCTTGTCACGCGGAACTGTCTGCCGCCAACGGATGTGATGTGATCAACTGTATAGACTTTGTTCCCTTCGACATTCTCGTAAAGCGGGATCGTTATGGCGCCTTTGTTCAGTGAAGCACGAATGATGACCTGATCGACAAGTCTGGCCCAGAGTACTTCTATTTTTTCCGCAGGCAGTTTTTGTCTGCGTGCATTATTTTCCTCGATTGAGGTGACCTCAACACTGAAAGAATCTTCACCCACCTCCGCAACCAGATAATCACCGACCGTGATGGTGTCTCCTTCAATCAGATCGATCGTTCCGGTGTGTGAATCATTTCCATAGCTTACTACGGCCTTTACGGTCAAAACCCGTGGTTCTTTCAAAGTGACCCGCATTACATGTCCGCAGACGGTACATTTTACAACTGCTTCCGGGGGCTCTTTCAGAATCTCAAAGTCTGTTTCCTCGCCGCAGACCGGACAGTCGAGTAGTATGATATCGTTATCCATACCTCATATGTTGTATTTTCAAGGAGATAAGCACACCCTCAAATTGAAAAGACATAACCCGTTTTTCTCTTACACATGTTATATCTGAGTTCACAGACAACACGTATTCAAGCGCATGTCAGTAACCGAAATCATCCACTGTCGCGGACATAAAAATGTATTGGGGCTTCACAAGAGCACGTTTGAGATCACCAAAGAGACTGAACTCTCGCCAAACGGTGATTGTATAATTGCCGTTGGAGCTGACAAGGGAGCAGTCGATTTATCTCCCGAATTCCGTAAGGCAGTCGCGGATGACACGGCGGTCCTTCGCACAACGCTCACCTGCGGGGAACTTTCCGTAACGATTCTCTCCCAGGGCGCATCCGGCATAACGCTGACTCATCCTACGGATATAGTATGGAGGAGAAGCACCTTCGTCTGTCCGAGGACCATTGCCGTCTACAGTGATCACACCGCGTCGCTTCTCCCCCGCGAGCTTGTGGCTGCGTTACAGCGCGGGGCCGAACTTACTGTGACTCTGACGATTGAGGAACTTCAGTGATCGTCAGCTCTGCTTTTTGTAAAAATGTTTCGCATTTCTGGATGAGTGTCATTCCTCTCTGGTGAAGTTTCACTGCCTCCTCGATCGGGGTGTTTGGATCATCAAGCTGTTTTGCGATTTCACGCAGTTCGGCGATCATCTCTTCGTACGTTGGTTCGGTTTCTTTTTTGGTCATTTGATACTCTCCACGACCGATGTAATTTCTCCATCGGCAAGTTTCAGGTTGAGCCGGTCATCTTTGGCGATCTTTTTCACGGAACGGACAACTGCGCCGTCTTTCCACACGAGAGCATATCCTCGTTCAAGCGGTTTGTAAGGATCACGTCCGAGGATGATCTCCTTCTGCGCAAGAAACGCGAGACGTGCATTCGTGATCCTGTTTTGTGCACCTTTCTGCATCATCACTGACCATGCTCTGCATGCCTCCCGTTCAACATCGATTCTTCTGAGAGCTGCTCTTCTGATTCGCTCTTCGAGTTCAGCTGTCTGCTGGTGCATGAGATCCAGTTTTCGGGTCAGGCGGGTAGGATCTACTCTGATCTTCATCTCGGCAACGTTTTTCTGTTCTGCTGAAAGAAGCCAGACCATTCTGTCATGGATGGATCTTCGGTCCTTTTCAAGTTTTTCGAGAAGCACTGAATGGTCAGGGACTACGGTCTCGGCTGCCGCTGAAGGGGTCGGAACTCGTCGGTCTGCGGCAAAATCTGAGAGGGTCGTGTCGGTTTCATGCCCGACCGCGCTGATGATCGGAACAGTTGAGCTCCGGATCGCGGTGACTACATCCGGATGGTTGAAGACGAACAGATCTTCAAAACTCCCGCCGCCTCTAGCGATGATGATCACATCTGCTTTATCCTGCAGAGACTGGATCGCAGACACGATGCCCTTCTCTGCTCCGTCACCTTGAACAGATGTACCTGCGAGCAGGATCGGCAGAGGAAACCGTCTGCCGATAACATTTATGATGTCCTGCAGGACCGATCCGGTTTTTGAGGTAACGATCCCGATGTTTCTTGGAAAAAGCGGCGGGTCACGAATTTCTGCCTGCGGCCTCGGGATGATCCCTTTTGCCTCCAGCTCTTTTCTCCACTGTTCTTTCAGAAGGTAAAGTCCTGCTTTTCCAAAAAGCGCTGGTTCCATTTTCTTGATGATGAACTGGAGTCTTCCCCCTGCCGGATAAAAATCAACCAGACCTGTTGCTTGGATAAGCATGCCGTCTTTCACAGAAAATGGGAGATTTTTGACCGAATATTTCCACATCACGCAGGATATGGATGCTGGATTATCCCCTTGTTCAGTTAGTGAGAAGTATAGATGCCCGGACGCATTCGGACGATATCCGGTGATCTCTCCTCTGACAACGATATCGGTGAGAAGCGGGCAGTCAACAACTTCACGTATCCGCTTTGCAAGTTCAGATACGCTAAGGGTGGTGTCTGAAGCTCCTAGCGTTGAGTTTTCCGTAATCGGAGTAAGAAGCGAGGACTCTGACTCCTCGTTACCAAACGCAAGCGTCTTTTGCTGAGCTATCCGCTTCTTTCCTGCCATATACGATACATTTAGTTGCTGACATGAGAAATATAACGGTCAATGATCCGACTCGCCGCGTCTTCTATGTTCTTTCATGAATATGAACCTCAGGAAATTTTTGCCGCAGTAGAGATAGCCGGAGCCGATACAATTGAGTTCTGGATGGAAACTCCGACTTTCTGGATGCGAGGGGCGAACGTCTCAGAACTTATCGAGTTGTTGGATCTCTACCCTGCCTTTGCGAAGATCGCGATGCATGCCCCGGTATTCGAACTGAATCCCTGCTCATTTAATGCAAAGGTTGCGGACCTGACAGCAGAATACACGCTAGCCTGTATGGATATTCTGGAGCAGCTTGGCGGAGGTGTTCTCACCATCCATCCCGGAAAGCGGACATCCAAACGTCCCATCAGCCCGATCGACAAAGAACGGTTTGTTCATTATATTGATAGAGTGGGTAATGCCGCTGTCGGCAGCTCAGTCACCGTTGCTCTTGAAAATATGCCGCCCGCGGTGAATGCCCACATGGTCACGGCAAAGGAGATCCGTACTGTTCTGGATGAGTATGCCTGGCTCTCATTCACGTGGGATTATGCTCATGCATGCCTGACAGGTGATCCGTTTTCCTTCCCCCGGGAATGCGGCGAGCGAATCGTGAATATTCATACAAGTAAGGGTGACCGGAAGTCAATGCACTCGCCGCTTGCCGGAACACCAGAAGCGACCGAACTCAGAAACGTTCTTTCAGAGATAGGATATGGAGGTCTGATGACTTTCGAACTTGAAGACCTGAGCCTTGAACCGCATGATAATAATCTCTGTCCTTGTCCCTTGTCCTATGAGAAAAAGACCGCGATCCTCGCTCGTGAAGTTGAAGAGTTTTCCCGATGCCGATGTATTTAAGAAAACATACGTATAAATTAATATAGAGATTTTAACCAATGGCTGTTCCCAGACATAAAAATAGATCTGCCGCATATGCGGCGTGGACGTTATGGTAGTTTATACGAATATCATCATTTTTATCATCTTGCTGATCTGTTCGGCCTTTTTTTCGGCCTCTGAGGTTGCCCTTGTGGGTATTAGCCGTGCAAAGGTTCGTGCACTTTCCGACACCGGTAAACGGGGAAAACGGCTTGAAAAATTAAAAAATAAGCCGGATCATTTCCTAATTACGATCCTGATCGGTAATAATATCGCAAACGTCGGGGCTGCTGCTCTTGCGACTGCCGTTGCCTTGGAGTTTTTCCAGAACAACGGGGTTGCGATCGCGACTGGAGTTGTAACTCTCCTGCTGCTGGTATTTGGTGAGATCGGTCCAAAGACCTATGCCAACCGTCAGCTGGAACGTGTTGCACTGTTTGTTGCAACACCAATCTATTTCCTAACGAAGCTCCTATCACCGTTCTTCTATATTTATGACCGGTTCCGGAAGAAGAACACTTCTCCGTCAGTGACTGAAGAGGAGATCCGTGAATGGATCGATGTTGGAGAGATGGAAGGAGCAATCGAAGAGGAAGAGAAGGAGATGATCTACTCTGTTCTCCGGTTCAATGATACAACGGCAAAAGAGATCATGACGCCGAGACCTGATGTTGCGGTGATCGAGGATACTGTGACCCTTGAAGAAGCTGTTTCACATTTCAGGGAAACCGGTTTTTCACGTGTACCGGTGTATCATGACAAGACTGACAACATCGTCGGAACCCTCAACTTCAAGGATCTCTTTAATGCCTACTCGACAGATAACCGCAAAGCCTCTGTCAAGACCCTGATGCTTGATGTCTACTGCGTGCCTGAATCAAAGAAGATCGATGTTCTTCTTCGCGAACTTCAGGTGCGGCGTGTCCATATGGCGATCATCCTGGATGAGTTTGGGGGATTTTCTGGTGTTGTGACGTTCGAAGACATTCTTGAGGAGCTCGTTGGCGATATCATGGATGAATCCGACGGCGATGAAGTCTCAGATATTATTCCGATCGGTGAAGGTCTGTATATGATCGACGCGCAGGTCCGTGTTGCCCAGTTAAATGACCGGTTTGATATTTCCCTCCCAGAGGATCCGGGAAATTATGAAACGATCGGCGGTCTGGTCTTCTCTCAACTGGGTCATATCCCCCGTCTCGGAGAGTCGATCCCGCTTCCCCGGAAAAACATCACGCTTGTTGTAACCAAGATGCGGGGAAGGCAGATCCTGAAGGTCAAAATGATCCTTCCTCCTCCGGAATATGATGATCAGGATATAAGCGGGGAGTAACCCCGTTACTTTTTTAGATCCCTGCGTAGAGTTTTTTCCACTTTTCAACGATCCGGTAGCTGGGATTTGCTTTCAGGATAAGGTCCCGAATCACCTGCGGATCATCTGGCAGATGATACGTGCACACAGAGATCTTTGGTCCCTGTTTTGCAAGAGTCTCTTGTGCTCCGACGAGCATCCGGCGTTCAGATCCTTCTATGTCTGCTTTAATGAAATCCACGGTCAGGGAGTTTTCTGCACAAAAAGCATCTATGGTGGTGACAGGTACCGTTTCCTGTCTGCCTTTCTGATCGAAGATCATGGATGAGCCGACCAGTGTATCTGTGAGGACTGTAAATGTGGCGTTACCAGCCGTATCACCGACTGCGTAAGGAATGATTTTCACCTGATTAGCGAGATCCTGATTGAGTTCAAGTGTTTTCTGGAGAATGCCTCTCGCTTCACGGATCGGCTCGAATGCATAGACCTCGGCCCCTTTGGATGCTGCAAGGATGGAAAACACTCCAAGATTTGCCCCGCAGTCAAATACCACATCCCCAGTATCGATCCTGACGTCTCCCCATTCGTAGGGTCCTTCATCGGTGTAATGATATCTCCCAAGCAGAGCAGGATAGAGAATATCTCCGATCTCCATCGCGTAATATGCCTCTTCGCGGGTCGGATGTGTCTCGTGGGAAAGGACAGGCAGCCGGATCCCGCCGATTTCAAGACAGTCTTTCGATTTTATATAATATCTATCGAAGATTTTCCGATATTGATTTCGGTAAAAATCTTCTGTTCTGCTGTTTTTCGTCAGTTGATAGCGTAGACGGTCAAAAAACGGAACCTCATGCATCGTCGGGTATCACTTTCTTGTTTGCTGCTTCACGTTTGACGATCCGGAAACTGGCAATAGAGCCGATCATGATATTTGAGTAATACAGGATCATTCGCAGGAGGACAACAAAGAGTCCAACAACTGAACTTGGGATGATGAGGGAGTAAAATCCTGCGTAGGCGAGTTCCGCAATACCAGCTGCTCCCGGGGTTAACGGGACCATCATTATGACTGCGATGATCAGCTGGAACACGATCGACAAAAGCACATTCGGCGGATATCCAAGTCCCATGAGAATGATCGATGCAACCGAATACTCGCAGGCCCACAGACAAAATGTCAGTATAAATCCAATAAACAGTCCCCACTTAGCTTTTCCGGCAAAGAGCTTGAACGTGTTATAGAATTGATCGACTCCGTCATTGATCTGTTCGGTTATTTTCTCGATCTTTTCGGGGTTCATTTTCTTCATAAACAGCCCCCCGATCTTCAGCGAGAGCTTTTTGATGAGGGCCGGTTTTCGCATTACTGCGACCAGAATTATCAGAAGTCCGGTAAAAAATGCCGTCCCGCACCAGGCTGCGATGATCAGACCTTCCGGGATCTCTCCGTTATTGTATACAAAGGAGAAGAGTCCCATGGCCAAGATCACTCCGAGGACCATGAGGACAGCTTCCATGAGTCTTTCGATCAAGACCACTGCCGTTGCGTCCGCCACCGGCATATTTGCCTTGTAAAGCTCGTGGATCCTGACCGGCTCTCCACCAATTTGTGAGGGAGTGATGGCCGCAACCAGTTGTCCTGCACATACCATATTGAGGGAGTGACCAAACGGTACTTTGTATCCCAGAGATCGGCACATAACCACGATCCTGGCGGCCCAAAAACACATGGCAAGCATGTGTATCATGAATGCAAGAAGCAGATATAATGGATTTAACTGCTGAATAGCAATGATAGTATCTTCGTTGAATGTCAGAAGTACGACTATCAGAAGAACCGCGAGCGACAACCCGATTGAGATCCAGAGAAATTTTTTCTGCTTTGCATCCATGCTATTCAATAAACGTTGATTGCTGAGAATTTATATTTAGAGGTTTACCGGCTCATCTTTCTGAGTTTTTGACTCGCGGCGGACGATTATCATGCTTGCGATGAATCCAATGACGATATTGAAGTAATACATGATAAGCCGCCACAAGAGAACAAACACACCTATTAGAGAAGTTGGGATAATCAGGGCGTAGAATCCTGCCATGGATACTTCAGCAATTCCTACTCCGCCGGGTGTGAGAGGGATCATCATGATCACGGTAATGAGGATCATGAAGATGAACGAGAGAATGTAGTTTGGCGGCAGACCGAGCCCGACCATCAGAACGGAGGCGATCACAAATTCGTTGATCCAGTAGAGGGCACTGAACACGAGCCCGTAGAACATTCCTGTTTTTGATTTACCAGTGAAGTGTCGAAGTGTCGCATAGAATTTTTCCATGTGCATGTCGATTTTTCTCTGATATTCTTGAATGACATCCGGTGATTTTTTCCGGCCAAGCAGGTGAAGCAGTTTGTTTACAACTCTGTTTGACCATGCATGGTTTTTGGCAATGATCAGGAATAGGATGAGAAGGCCTGCGAAGACTCCGGCTCCAATGTACGCAACGATCATGTATGCTTCCGGGAAGTTGAGGTCGGCAAAAAACATTCCAAGAAGAAACACGCCAATTACCGTCCCCCCTGCAAGCACGATTGCATCGAATACTCGCTCCATGATTACTACTGCAGTAGCTTCTCCACCGGGAACATGTACTTTGGTGAGTTCATAGACTCTGACCGGTTCACCGCCGATCTGGGAGGGGGTAACTGACGCAAGGAACATATTGGAACAGACGAGATTGAATGAATGGATAAACGGCACTTTATAGCCGAGCGATCTGCACATGAGTTTGATGCGTAGCGCCCAGAAGCCAAGGGAGATTATATGCATGCCAAATGCAAGGAGAATGATCCACGGATTGCATTTCTCTAGTTCAATAAGTGTGGTGGTGTCAATGGTGAGGATCAACATCACAAAAAGAACGACAAAACTGATACCCAGAGAAATAAACAGCCATCTCTTTTGTGATTTATCCATAGTTACCCCAGAATGATGACTACTAGTTGAACCGAATCTGATATATGTTTTGTAGTTGATAGAGGGTCGGAGACCCGAGATCATGAGCAAGGCAGAATGCCTTGCGAAAGGGAGAGGTGCAAAGCCCCGAATCCTTGAGCAAGGTAGAATAACTTGCGACTTGATGAGGGCCGAAGTCTCACTTCCGATTCAACGATATTAGTGTAGCTGAGAATCAGGTTTCGATCCCGTACTCTTTCAAAGCAATCAAAGATCTCAGGGTTACCCACTTGGAGGGCTCTCCCTTTTTCTCAATTGAGATAAGAGTTCTGCCGTTGAAAGTATTTTCCAGTTTCCAAGTTCCATTATCCAGACGCTTCTTTTTTAGTATATCAACGGCATCCTGCAGCCTTGAATCACGAATTCCTAGTTCATGAAAAATAACGAGCAGTTCCAGAATGTCGGTCTGATACATGAGAGGGAATCCGAATTTCAGCCACCCGGGTTTGGCAACTTCCTGAAGATTGTGACTCTTTTTATAGAGATGGTGTATCAGGAAATACTCCGTCAACTTTTCAATAGTCTCATTGATTTCAATGGTTCGCTGGTCATTTGGGATAGCAGTTAACCCCTTCAGTGTTTTGGCAACCCCCATATGGCACGAATGAGCTCCGAAGCACATTTTCCGTCGGTCATACAGCTCTCCTTTCGGCGGCTGAAGGATGCCGTCATCTGCCCGCTGATACGTCGTGATCCATTGGATGGCCTGCGTGACTCTCGGGTCGTTTTGATAACCCAGCTTCACGAGGCTGAACATCATATTTCCGGTAAGGCACGGGATCACGCCGCCGGGCAGTCCAGTCCCGGTCTTTTCACTCGTATCATAGGAAAATCCGCCGTGCACCGGCTCCTGGGAATGACGGAGTATGAACTCGCACGCCCGTCTGATTCCCGGATCATCGGGATTCGCACCCAGTTCCGCCAGAATCAGCAGGGTCCAGGATGTCCCTTGGTATTTGTCCCGGTAAAATCGCAGAGGATCCCCCCATGAACCGTCTCCATTCTGCCTTGCCATGATTTTTGGGACGACCCCCTCCGTCATGATGGACAGCCGAGCTTCTTTCACTTCTGGGTCATCCTGGTCTCTTCCCATGAGGGATGTGAGCGTAAAATAACGAATAGATGGATCTTCCTTTTCAAGAAGCCAGTTCAGAACATCCGGGTCAATACTCTCTTTCATAATGATCTCACGTCCAAAGCATTTTTTTATCCAATCCCAAAAAAGACAACATTGCGGTTTGACCTCTTATTATCTGAACAGTCTCCTACCTCATGAAACTTTTCCTCAGATATGGTCTTGTCGTACCTTAAGGCGATATTTATTCAGACATGCAGATATAATACATATATACTCTATGCGTATTCTGTTACTTGATCCCCGTTTTGGTGCTGCCGGCGATATGATCCTCGGAGCACTTCTCAGCATCGGGGCAGACAAAGATTTTGTCCTTCGCTCGGTTGCGACAGTGTCGACACCTGACATAACCGAAGTAAATCGTGCGGGAATCCCGGCAACATATATCAGAACCAACACCGGGAAATCCGCTCGGAACCTTCAGGAGATTCTTGCAATTATTTCTGAATCAGATGCCCCTGAAAAGGCTAAACATGTTGCAAAGATGGTATTTTCCCGAATACAGGTCGCGGAGTCAAAGGTACACCGGACAGAACATGTCCATTTTCATGAAGTAGGGGCCGACGACGCAATATCAGATATCCTCGGCTCGGTCACCGCGCTTTTATCCTTACAGGTGGACGGCGTACATATTCTCCCGGTATCTGTCGGATCTGGGACACTGAAATGTTCGCACGGGATCATGCCGGTTCCGGCGCCGGCCACGGCCGAGATCCTCAAAGCATCTGATCTGTCAATATCACTCGGTTCGTTTGAAGGCGAACTTTGCACGCCAACCGGTGCAGCGCTGCTTGCAACCTTTCAGGAAATTTTTGGGACGAAAATTCATACCGGCAAACTGATTTCTTCAGGGTCCGGTGCAGGGACGCGCGACCCTTCAGATCATCCGAATGTTCTTTTGGCCTATATTATTGAGACCGAAGACGAAGGATCCTATGTTGATGTGCTGGAAACAAATGTTGACGACATCTCAGGAGAGCTTATTGCTTCGGTTCTTTCGACCATGATGAATGAAGGGGCACGCGATGCTTCAGTTATTCCGATCATCATGAAAAAGGGCAGACCCGGCCATCTTATCAGAGTCATCTCTCTCCCAGCTGACTCAGCGCGTCTTGCAAAGATCCTTGCACGCGAGACAGGCAGTCTTGGAATCCGGTGTATTCCTATGATCCACCGGTTTATTGCTGACCGGACGATATCAACTGAACATATTGTGATCAACGATGCAGTATACTCTGTTGATGTCAAGCATGCTTCGATGGACGGTATCATTTACTCTCGGAAAGCTGAGTTTGAAGATCTACAGCGTATCGCTGTTTCGGCCGGGATCCCTGTCAAAGACGTCAAACGTGTCGTTGAGGAGGATGCATGGAAGACGCCGTAAAAAAAATATCGACCGGAGCCGCCGGACTTGACACTCTTCTCGGCGGCGGCATAGAATCTCGTATGATCACCCAGTTCTATGGAGAGGCCGGTTCGGGAAAGAGTACTCTTTGTCTGATGGCAGCGGTTGAGGTCCTTCGAAAAGGTGCAGGGGTCGTATATATTGATTCAGAAGGATTTTCGATCGAACGATTCTCACAGATCGCCGGTGACTCGACTGATGAGTTTGCGAAACATCTGTATGTGTTTGAGCCTTCGACCTTTGCTGAACAGGGTCTGATGATTTCTGAGTGCGAACGGCTGATCAAATCCGGTACAGCGGGAATGATCATACTTGATTCAGCAACTGCTCTCTACCGTGTGGAGCAGATGAATACCAAGGACGCTCTTTCGATGCTTTCACGCCAGATGATGGTCCTTCTCGGCATTGCAAAAAGGTATGATATTCCGGTCGTTATAACGAATCAGGTATTCATGGATATCGATCATCATCGACTGAGCGGGCTTGGGGGTACAGCGTTATCACACATCTCAAAGGCGATAATACGGGTGGAAAAACACGAGGGTTTCAGGCGTGCGGTCGTTTTCAAGCACAGATCCCAGGCTGAAGGAAAATCGTGGGAGTTTGTTCTCACCGGGACAGGAGTAAGGGATCGCTAATCCCTTACCGAAAATTGTGTAAAAATGAATTAAACTTTTTTTTATTTTAGGATTCTGAGTCGAGTATAGCACAGACGTTTTCGGTCGTTTCTCTGATGAGTTTTACTGATTTCGCAAACATCCGCTCCTCTTCTTCTGAAAACTTTACGCCAATCGGAAATACACCGCCCCGGGTGATCCGTGCCGGCACGCTTACGCATACGCCTTCATGACCAAACACCTCGCGGCGGATCTGGGTCGCGATGGTGAGCATCCTGTTCTCATCCTCGACGATTGTTCTGACCAGTGTTGCGATCGCATCGCCTGGTCCGTAAACCGTTGCTCCCTTTGCCTCAATAATGTATGAGCCACTTGACTTCACCCTCTCAATGATCTCTTCCCGTGGAAGTTTTGCGACCCCTAGGAGATTATCGATCTGGATACCGCCGATCGTCGTTGCAGACCACATGGGGACCATAGTATCTCCGTGTTCACCAATTATTCTCGTATGTACTTCGCTGACGTGTACATTGAAAAATTCTGCGAGACATGCCTTGAGCCGCATCGAGTCAAGATGTGTTCCAAGACCAAATACCCTGTGCGGCATCATTCCGGAGTATTTCAGGGCGACCGTGGTCATGATATCTACGGGGTTTGTCACCACCAGCAAAATCGCCTCCGGTGCCATACGACCTACCTGTTCGGCATACAGTTTCACAATCCGTGCATTCTCAAGAGCCAGATCCAGACGGGTCTGTGTAGCTTTTCTTGGAACGCCGGACGTAAGAACGATTATATCCGATCCACGAAGCTCTTTTGGGGTCGTGCCAAACGTCACACGGGTATTCGTCCCCCGTGCTGCAAAAGAGTCCATCATGTCATGAGCGAGGCCGTCAAGATAGGTCTCGTTACCTGGCCTGCCATACAGGCACATCTCCTGTACATGCGGAAACTGCGATACTGCGTGTGCTACATATGAGCCAACCTGACCTGTTGCACCGATAATCGTCACTTTTGCCATAAGAACCCTTAAAAGATAATTGGGACACGTTCTCGGTAGGAAGCACATATCCAACTTCTGTTACACATCCCTTCTCCGCCCCGCAACCCTGCGGGCGCCATGCGTTTACGGTGAGGTCTGCTCCCTTCCGGGCCTGAACCGGTGCCCACAACAATGAGAAAATACATCCCTCCGGATGTATCCATCACATCCGCTGACCTCGCAGGACAAGGTATCAACGTTGGAACATGTAACATTGGAAGGACTGACACAGCCGTCCTCAAACTTCGTCCCCTGCGTATTGGCAGTTTCAGGTTACAGGTGACGCCAAGCCACCCGGACTAGTCCCAATATATATGGGATGCCCGGAGAATAAAATGATGTAGGGTATGGAACGGGGAATTTCGGTCCTGTGACAACTACTTTGTCGGGATGATGAATTATTGGGTGAATGGACGCATTTTCAATATATTCCGAATACGTCATTTAATGAATTGGTCTACCCGCGATGGAAATCAATTCGTGATATTCTGCGCGAATCCGGAATAATGTAAGATTGTGTGAGACATACGGACTGATCCGCCCTGCCGCTCAAAAAAATAGCTCTACAATTTTGCCTAAAATGCAAACACATGGGCCCGGAGGGGTTCGAACCCACGACCACCCGGTTATGAGCCGGGCGCTCCACCACTAAGCTACAGGCCCGCAGAGAGAAGTACGTAAAACGGGTGTATGGATTTCTCCATGCGCCCTCAAAATTTGTTCCCTTGCAGAAGAACATATCATATTTGGTATGCTGATAGATAAAGGTGTTTGTTGATATCGGGAAAAGTACGGAATATCTATTTCAATAAAAAAATATAGAAAAAACAAAAAGAAACGCCGCCAACAGGACTCGAACCTGTGACATGCTGGTTAACAGCCAGCCACTCTACCAACTGAGTTATGGCGGCACATTTGTGTTGCCTAATTACATGGGCGGGTCATTGTATTAAAGATTATGATTTTAGCGTCTTTTTTTCCTGGTGCAAAGACGCGAGATGTTTTATAAGGATTTCCAGTTCCTGATCAAAGTTTGTCAGCATCTCAAAGGCTTTGGGCGTGGCAACAGCCCCGGAAGGCGTCGCTTTGACATACTGCATTTGTTCTAAAACCCGCAGAGAATACCGTATTCTGTGCTGCGGCTGGCTGAGTTCTTCGGTGAGTTTCATAATGCCGATCGGACCCTGACGTGCAACAACACGCATAACGGACAGGTGGCGTTCGAGTAGTTCTACTTCTCCATTGATTTTGCTGAGCATTATTACTCCACTTTTTTGTTGGTTTCTTCCTCTTCGCGCATCTCTGCTTCGAGTTCTGCGCGAATTTGAGCACGATATTCATCCTGTTCTTTCTGCATCTGGGCAATACGTTCTTCTTTGGTAGTTCCGTGAATCTCAAGCCAAGCTTTGGTGGCGCGGTATTTAGGAATAAATACTGCAAGACTGATTATGGAAATTACGATGCAGATGATTACAATCGGTATTCTGACCCAGAGGGAGGTCGGGACGATAAAGAATACTACAATTGCCGCAGCTATTGCAAATATCAGAATGTTTAAGATGATTACGAGGACCGTAAATTTTCCCTTAAACTGAGTCTGTTCAGTGTCATCCATTGTAAGTACATCAGCGTCACAAAGATAAAAACTACATCTCTTTGGAGCGCTAATAATGAGACAATATGAAGCAGATTTTGGATGAATTGGAAAAACATTCATGCGATGCATATGTTGCATATGACTCTTCGGAAAATGCGGATATGCGATATGCTTCGGGATTTCTCGCATCTGATCCATATATATACGTATTTTCGAGAGATGGGGTCGCGACATTAATCGTCTCTTCGATGGAGGAAACCCGTGCGCGCTACGAGTCAACATGTAGCATAGTGACACGCATCTCTGCAGGCCTCCCGGAACTCCTGAAAAAATATCATGATCCAAATCTTGCTACGGCTCATATGATCCGGAATTTTGCCGGTCCGCGCCTTCTTATCCCTCCTTCGATGCCGGTAGGATTTGCTCAAAAACTGACCGAGGTTGCTGAAGTGGTCATTGATTCCGGGACTATCGCAGAAATACGGAGTGTGAAGTCTGAGGACGAGATCGCGAAGATCCGCTATGTTCAGAAAAAAAATGAGATAGCTACTCGTGCAGCTGTCGATGCAATCAGAAAATCGGAACCGGATGAAAGAGGCATTCTGATGCTTGAAGACGCGCCGCTCACTTCGGAAAGGATTCGGGATATCATTCACTTTGCCCTCCGTCCGTTCAACTGTGAGGACATTGATACGATCGTCTCCTGTGGTGAAGCATCATCTATGCCGCATGCGCGGGGGACTGGTCCGCTGTATGCAAACCAGCCTATCGTGATGGATGTGTTCCCCAAGAGTGAGCTAACTGGATATTTTGCTGATATGACAAGGACCGTATCCAAAGGTGCCCCCTCTGATGAGATAATCAGGATGTATGATGCGGTCCAAAAAGCCAAAGAACTGGCCGCATCCATGATCCGTCCCGGCATCACCGGGGCCGCAGTTTATACTGCTGTCGTGGAGTTTTTCAAGGCACAGGGTTACGAAACGGCAGGATCCTCGGGATTCACACATAGTCTTGGTCACGGTGTGGGGCTCGAGATCCACGAAGCGCCGTCCCTTTCCCCGTCGGGGGGAGAACTCAAAGAGGGGCATGTTATCACGCTTGAACCCGGCCTCTATTATCAGGGAATCGGCGGGGTCAGACTTGAGGATATGGGTGTCGTGACAAGTGATGGATTTGACAGCTTTACGTGCTTTGAAGAAAAATTAGTATTATAGAATTATGATCGATAACGAATTGGATACCTACATAGAAGCGGGCCGGGTGGCAAAAACCGTTCTGCACAAATGCGCTGCTGAAATAAAACCGGGTGTTGGTCTTGCGGAAATTTTTGATATGGTCCTTGACGAGATCTTATCGGCCGGTGTGTCTCACTCATTTCCGCCGAATATCTCATTAAATAACTGTGCGGCTCACGACACTGCCTCTCCGGACGAAGAACGGATATTTGCAGAAGGGGATCTGATAAAACTGGATATCGGAACACATATTGATGGATACATCGCGGACACTGCCGTTACGGTAGATCTTGGTGATCATGCTTCATTATGCGAGGCATCACGCGCAGCTCTTGATGCTGCGATCAATGTTGTCGCGCCGGAGGTCGTCGTCAGCGATATCGGCGCAGTCGTCGAAGAAACGATCACATCATTCGGCTACAAGCCGATCATCAACCTGACGGGCCACGCGCTTGCGCGCTATAGCCTTCATCACGGCCTCTCCATCCCCAACACGGGGAGATTCGGCAGCGCTGTTCTGAGGGAAGATATGGTTATTGCCATCGAACCTTTCGCGTCTACCGGCTCAGGTCTGGTCCATGAAGCAGGAAGGGCTGAGATTTATCAGGTCGTCGGCGATACGCCGGTCAGATCACCCGCCGGCAGAAAAATCATGAAAAAGGCGGAAGAGATGCATGGTTTGCCGTTTGCCCGCCGCTGGCTGAATGTTCCCAAAGCGGAACTGGCTCTGCCGACCCTGCTTCGCCAGGGGAACCTCTTCGTATATCACAGTTTATCGGATGTGCCTGAATCATTTGTCTCTCAGTTCGAGCACACGATCATCGTGACCGCAGATGGTGCTCTGGTCACTACCAGATAAAAAAAGGAAAAATATTATTTTGTGAGAGGCAGGTTCCATGAACGTTCGTTCTCAAGAACGAACTCCCACTCTTTTTTGCAAGGACAGGGAATCTCCCATACATCATCTAAGACACTCTTATCGGCCGTAAGAGAATACTCATTGATCGCAGCAACGATTTCTTTATCACATGTTCCGCAGTTGTGCGGTCCGCGTTTGAATCCTCCGCCGACCGGATCGCATGCTACGGGGACATCCGCTTCCCTAAGCACTTTCAGAGCAGACCAGAGATACGGCGGCCTGAATCCTCCTTTCTGCCAGTAGTGTTCCAGTTCCGTTCTACCCTGGATCGTGCAGAGGTTCATCGAAATCATGTCTGCGTAGGGTGCGACCTCGCGAATGGATTTCTCCATGTCCTCTAATGCCTCTTTTTCGGTTAAAAAGAGTGGTTTCATCATCAGATATGCCTTGATGCCGACACCGGCATTATGTGCCGTCTCGGAAGCTTTGATGAAATCGGCAAAGGTGTTTCCTTTGTCGATCGACTTTTCCCGAATGGCATCGTTCGTCGTTTCCAGACCGATCGCGACCGTGAGCGGGTGTGCCTGGCCTTTATCCAGACTCTTCAGGAGACGGGAGAGGGCATCTTCAGTTACATATTCGGATCTTGACTCAGCGATAAGCGGTTTTCCTGCAAAGAATTCGCCGAATCCGTCAAGAACTTCAAGAGGAACCTCATTTTTGTCAAAGACACTGCCTGACGTGAAGATCTTTCCAAGCTGGTATTCTTCGGGAGAGTAACTCTCGTCCATCCAGAGGATCTGTCCTTTCATATGGTCGATGAGTTCATCCTTTGAGCAGGTGTCGCGGTCGTTTTTATATCCGCACATCCTGCACCGGTTCCAGGAGCAGCCTCCGGAAAGGAAGATCCCTGTCAGTGATGAGAGGACCTCACCAAAATATCTGTCCTGTCCTTTCCAGGAAGCAATAGGTTTTCGTGGTTCTGTCATTATTTATCTATCCTGTGTGGTATCTTTGTAGTTCTCAATGAGGCGGAAGTAAATCTCCTCACACTTTTTCAGCTGGTCGATCATTACGCGTTCATTCAGGCCGTGCATGGTGCTGAGATCGCCTGGTCCATACTCGAGAGCACGGAATCCGGCGAGGCGCAGTGCCCTCGCATCGGACGCTGCCCACTGGACCATCGGACGGGAGGCGATCCCGTATACGCCGCTGATGGCTTCGCATGTTTTCTGAACAAGGAACGAATCGGTCGCAGTAATTGATGCGTTTGCCTTGGTCCTCGGGGTAACAACTGCAGATTTCGGGACATGGCTGCAGATCTCGTTCAAGACCTCATCACAGTCACACCCCCACGGGAGCCGCATGTCCATCATGAGGGAACATTTCTGAGCGACGATGTTTACCCGTTCCCCTCCTGAAATGATGCCGGGGTTATACATGATCTGCCGGAAGACCGGGCTGAAATCCGTAGTTGTTCCCTCTCCGGCGATTTGGACCGAGTGCTCAATCAGTTTATCCATCTCTTCGCTCTGCGGATAAACACGTTTGTGCAGTTCTCTCATCCAGGCAAGAAACTCCATTGCCTGGATCACTGCACTGTCGCCGAGAACCGGATACAGAGATGAGTGACCCGGCGTTCCGATAAACTCCACATCGAATCTGCAGACGCCTTTCTGTCCAATCGTCGGAGCATGGGCAGGTGTAGGTTCGGCGATTAAAACATCGCAGGGGTGAATGAGGTTCTTCTCCAAGAGATATCTCGTACCGTATTTCCCCCCGCCCTCTTCATCACAGACGAATGCGAGAGAGATCGGATGTTCTTCTCCGGCATCCTGTTTTCTTGCCATGGCCGAAAGAATAGCGGCGCATCCGCCTTTCATATCGGTAGCCCCCCGTCCGTGCACGTAGGTGTCATCGATCATCCCGGAATAGGGCGCATACTCCCATCCTTCATTCAGAGCAGGTACTACATCTATGTGCCCGCTGAGGAGGAGTCCCCCGGTCTGATCTTTTGATATGACATTATCGTGACCATCCGGTCCGGTCGTTATCGTCCCGGGTATTCCGATCCCTTCCATGATGGAAAGGATATATTCGGCGATCTCGCTTGTGTCGCCGGGTGGATTTTCGCTACGTATCTGTATCAGGTCAGAGCAGAGCTTTGCAACATTCATAGTTATTTCCTTTTGAATTCGGCGAAGAGTTTTCCCAGTGTTCCCTCGGGGTAGATGCTCCTGAGGAATTTGAGTCTAAAGAGATCATCGGCCATGTCATGGAAGAACTGGGGCGGGAGAGGTATCTTTGAGTTTGGATCAAGAACTATTCTGAACCCAAGGTATCCTGAGACTTCTTCCGGATCATAGATAAGTTGCCAGAGAATGGGGGTCTCTTCAAACTGTTCTTTGTGATCGTCCCGGAGCCAGATCATGAATGCGGGGAAGAGAGCATAATCTCCGGTTTTCGTGACATCCACACGATTACGCAGATATTCTGCTGTCATGGTGCATTTTATCGAGTCGGAACTGTATGCAAGTGATGAGAGGGTATAATCCAGGTGGGCGATTGTGTCAATTAAGTAAAAGTACAATACCTGATCCATGTCAGACGGTGTTTCCAGGATCAGGGATTTACGATACAGATACTCGATCTGTTGAGAATAGTCGTTCTTCTCTGGTAACATAGCATTCTTGTTTGGTGTGTAAGACAAAAAGAGTTGGGCTTTGGGAAGTGCCCTCACATAAAGATACGTGTCCGGGACTTGGTATCAGCGTGAAATTTTTCTGATCTGCTCGTCGGAAAGTTTCACCAGGTCGTTTTGCCCGGCAAGATCTGCCACACTTCTGATGGCCTCAAGAAGGTGGACGGATTCTTCAAGAAAACTCAGGATATCGGCCGGGAAAAGGTCGATCCCGTACTCATCGATCAGGTGCCGGTGGATCTCTTTGTGGGTAAGACCCATCTCCCTGAGTTCCAGGATACTGATGACAAACTTTCGTTCCGGACAACCGCAAAGGGGTGAGTCCCGGCATTTACATTCGAGAAAATCCTTAAAAAAACGGAGGACCTGGTCCCGCGCTCCCGGGTCCAGACTATCGATATTCATTGAACCGGTGATCGCTTCCAGATTTGCCGGATGAAAAGCACTTTCGGGTAGACGGTGGCCTGCCGCACGCTGTAATTTTTTTATGTATCGAAACCGTGCCCTACCCGCGATCACGAACTTTCTCCGGCTTCCTCATCAAAGTCTTTGAGAGATTTCAATGCATCGGCGATCCGTTCGACTTCAACGAGCCACTCGTCAAAGAGTGTCGGCTCGTCGGTGTCTTTCACGTATTTTCCGCAGCATGAAGCTCCGTTGATGACGGCAGATCCGATGGAAGAGGCTATGTCGAGTGCCTTCTCCGGATCTTTTGTGACAACTTTCCGCCCTTCTTTGACGAGGTTTTTGATCTCTTCTGCAGGCGGATAGATCGCTTCGAGGTACTTCTGCCCTGCGGCAAAGAGGACTACGAGTGAGACCTGCATCGATCCAACGATTTCTGCGAGTTCTTCCCCTGGGACTCCGGCCATGACGATCTCTTCAACACTGCGGAGTTTTGTTCTTGCATCTTCAAGGGTTATTCTTCCATTCTGACAGAGTCGGATGATCTTCATTACGGCGATGGTAATATCATCAGAGAATCCGTCCAGGATACGGAATCCTTCCGGCATCTCTTCCGACTCCTCGTCACCTGCCCAGTCGGCAGTTTCGAGGGTCTTGAGCCAGTTGTCCCATCTCTCCTGATTGTAGAAGATATAGAAGAGCTTGGGAGCAGATTCCGGCTCACCTGTTTTCTTACTTTTTTTGGCAGCCATGCTTTATTACAAATAGTTCGGTCGAGTGTGGTAATAGAACTTGTGTTTGATTATGGTATTTGGAATGTCTGTATTTCTGTTCCGGAGCTGCCTCTCGCTCGTTCCGTCAGAATAGAGCTGATAAAAAAAGGTTAAAGTTTTTTTCCTGCATCCGGTCCGGGCATGCAGGTGAAAATCTCTTTCACGGTGATCTTGACCAGTTCTTTTCCCGGCAGTCCGGGTTTTTTTGCGTCAAGAAGCTCCTTCATTTTTTTGTGGTCAGGAGTTCCCGATTCCACTGCGGCGGTACCTTTCAGCTGGAAACAGTTGCCGATATCACGGCTCCATACAAGGAGAGAGACCTGGGGATTCTCTTTGATGTTTGCAATGGTTTTGTTCATAAAATTATTTGCAATCCAGACCGTGTCATTTTCCATGACCCAGACCGCGCCCATCGGGGCTGCATTCGGGACACCGGCTTTCGATGCGGTGACCAGATGACATACTCCGACTTTGGCAATCTGTTCTTTAAGTTCTGCAGTAAGTAATGCCATGATGATAAGATGCGTTGTTCTGGTATGTCAATTTTTCCCGAAATTGGTGTGCTGTACCGGGTCCGGGACCCTGATTCGAACTTGACATTTATTATCCATCACCACTCATATATGAGCATGGTTTCTGACGAGCGTAAAAGTCCTTTTGGCTCTCTTGCCGCTTCACACGGCGGCGACCGTGCGGAGTTAATTGGTGCAGTTCTCACTCAGCTTGAGAATGACAATGTACGGTCGGTTCTTCTCCAGTTCTCAGATATGGAGGGAAAACCGAAAAATGTCGCGATTCCGACGAAACAAATGAAGAAAGCCTTAACTGAAGGTATTAGTTTTGACGGTTCTTCTATTCAGGGGTTTGCGCGACTGGAAGAGTCGGATATGGTGCTTCGGCCTGAACCGGAGACATATCAGATCATCCCCTGGTCGGATGAAAAATATCGTGTCGCGAGATTCATCTGCAATGTCTACACGACCCGCGGTGAACCGTTCGCCGGGGATCCGCGTTTTATTCTGCGTCAGCAGCTGGAGAAAGCGGAAAAGCTTGGATATACCTTCAATGTCGGTCCGGAGATGGAGTTTTTCCTCTTTAGAATGGTGAATGGTCATCCGTCGGTGGAACTCCAGGATCGTGGGGGCTACTTCGATCAGACGCCGACCGATCCCGGAGAGGATGTCCGCCGCGATCTTGTTACCTCACTTTCAGAAATGGGATTCAATATTGAGGCAGCTCATCACGAGGTGGCTCCTTCCCAGCACGAGATCGATTTCACCTACGGGAATGCTCTTTCCATGGCCGATAAGGTAGTTACCTTCAAATTCGTCGCAAAAACCCTGGCTCTACAACGCGGTCTTCACGCAACCTTCATGCCGAAACCGATCTACGGTATCAACGGTTCAGGTATGCACGTGAACTGTTCTCTGATGAAGGACGGGGAAAATGCATTTTACGATCCCGAGGGAGAACACCAGCTCTCCGATACTGCCCGTCATTTCATTGCAGGAATTCTCAAACACATCGATGCGATCACTCGTGTCGCAAACCCTACGGTAAACTCATACAAGCGGCTTATCCCCGGATATGAGGCTCCGGTGTATGTTGGTTGGTCCGCAATGAACCGTTCTGCTCTTATCAGAGTTCCTTCGTCCCGAGGAAAAAGTACCCGCGCCGAACTGCGCAGTCCTGATCCGACCTGTAACCCGTATCTGACATTTGCCGTGATGCTTGCAGCAGGTTTAGAGGGTATTACCCAGAAGATCGAACCTCCGGAGAGCGTTGACAAAAATATTTTCAGAATGAGCGCCGCGGAACGTACGGCAGAAGGTATCCGCTGTCTTCCCTGGAGCCTTCATGAGGCAAACACCGCTCTGATGAACGATCCGCTCCTCTGCAGTGTTCTTGGTGAACACGTAGTGGCCCAGATAAACCGCATTGGCGAGATGGAGTGGGCGGATTTCTCCAAGTCTATCACAGACTGGGAGATCAAACGCTACCTTGCGACATACTGATTAATACTCAACACTTTTTTTTACATTTTATCTGCTCACTCAGAATAGTGGTATGACCGCGGTCAAAGTAATGTTACGGTCGGAAAATAAACTGATAATGTATATATTGTTAGCGACCTAACTAATTTGTACATGGATGACAGACTTCCGATAGCGATCTTGATCAAGATCCTTTCAAACTATATTAAACGAAATCTGGACAGTGCTGCTGCTCAGGGGCCTCTGAAAAATATCACCGGCACTCAGATCCAGATAATCGGCTATATTTATCATGAAGCGAAGAGCGATGTTTTTCAAAAGGATATCGAGACAAAATATTCCATCAGACGCTCCACGGCCACAGGGATCCTCCAGCTCATGGAAAAGAACGGGCTCATCACCAGAGAGCCGGTCGACTATGATGCGCGACTCAAAAAAATCGTGCTCACAGAAAAAGCACACACTATCAGTAAGCAGGCAAAACTTAATGTATTCGAACTGGAAAAACGTCTTACCAAAGGGATCTCTACAGAGGAACTGGCCGTTTTCCGTTCCATAATTTGGAAAATGAAAGTCAATCTGGAGGAACAGGTATGAATCATATCATAGAGCGCCTTGTGGGTTCGATCCGCGAGTTTAAAAAAGACAGTCTGCTTACACCTGCGTTTGTCGGACTTGAGGTGGTAATGGAGGTCATCATCCCGTTGATTCTTGCGAGCCTCATCGACGACGGAATCACCGGAGGCAATATGGGTATCATCCTCCGGCTTGGTCTTGCGTTATTCATATCAGCGATACTCTCGCTCATATTCGGGGTTCTCGCCGGAAAGTTTGCAGCATCCGCATCAGCCGGATTTGCACACAATCTTCGGCATGATATTTTCTATAATGTTCAGAGCTTCTCGTTTGCGAACATCGACAAATTTTCGACGTCAAGTATCGTGACGAGGCTCACCACCGACGTTACCAATGTACAGAATGCTTACCAGATGATCATCCGGGTCGCGGTACGCTGTCCTCTGATGCTGATCCTTTCCTACCTCATGGTGATGTGGATCAATCCCCAACTATCTGTCATCTTCCTTGTGCTGATACCGATCCTCACCGTTGGTATGTATCTTATTATCATCAAGGTCCAGCCCATATTTGAGAAAGTATTCAAAACATTTGACCGGCTGAACAAAGTCGTTCAGGAAAATCTCAGAGGTATCCGGGTCGTAAAATCCTACGTCCGTGATGAATATGAGGTGGAAAAGTTCAAAGGCGTTTCAAAAGATATCTACGGATACTTTTCACATGCTGAAAAACTTCTTGCGTTTGTCAGCCCTCTTATGCAGTTCATAGTGTATGCGGCGATCCTTCTTGTCTCGTGGTTTGGGGCCCAGTTTATCGTTGCTGGGACTTTGACCACGGGTGAACTGGTCAGTCTGTTTGCCTACACCATGCAGATCCTGATGAGTCTGATGATGCTTGCCATGGTTTTCGTCATGATCACCATGTCCCGTGCATCTGCAAGAAGAATCGTTGAGGTCCTTGACGAACAGAGTGATCTGAAAAATCCGGAAGATCCGGTGTTCCTCGTTAAAAACGGAGATATAAGCTTCCGTGATGTCGACTTCAGTTACTCCACCGATGCTGAACGGACATGTCTTCAGAAGATCAATCTGGAGATAAAATCGGGCGAGACCATCGGAATCCTCGGCGGGACGGGCAGTTCCAAGACGACTCTGGTCCAGTTGATCCCGCGGCTCTATGATGTGACCGGCGGTTCTGTTCTTGTGGGGGGGGTTGATGTCAGAGATTATGATATAACTACTCTTCGTGATCAGGTCGCTGTAGTTCTGCAGAAGAACGTGCTCTTCTCAGGAACCATCAAAGATAATCTCAGATGGGGTAATCCGGATGCATCGGATGAGGAGCTGGTTCGTGTCAGTAAACTTGCCTGTGCGGATGAATTTATTCAGAAGCTTCCCGAAAAATATGATACCCGAATTGAACAGGGCGGTTCAAATGTATCCGGCGGGCAGAAGCAGAGGTTATGTATCGCCCGTGCTCTGTTGAAGAAACCGAAGATCCTTATTCTGGATGATTCTACGAGCGCTGTCGATACAAAGACGGATGCACATATCCGTCAGGCGCTTATGACAGAGATCCCCGGCACCACGAAAATCATCATCACGCAGAGATTTTCCTCGGTCGTGGATGCAGATAAGATCATCGTGATGGATGGGGGTCATATCAATGCGGTAGGAACACATGCAGAACTTCTGTTAACCAATCCGATCTATCAGGAGGTCTATTCGACACAGCAGAAGGGAGGTGAGACATAATGCCTCCTATGGGTCCGAGTTCGAAAGGTCCGCAGCGTCCCGGGATACCGGTAGTGGGACGCAAACCCAATGATGTGAAAAAGACCTTAAAACGTCTTCTTTCATATCTTCCAGGGACTTATAAGGCCACTCTCGTTGTCGTTGTCATCTGTATCATTTTAAGCACACTTGCAGGAGTCATAGGTTCGCTCTTCCTCGAAGTGCTTATCGATGATTACATCACGCCGCTTATCGGGATGGAAAATCCTGTCTTCACTGCCTTACTGCAGGCGATCCTCTTCATGGGGCTTATCTACCTCTGTGGTGTTCTTTCGACACTTATCTACAGCAGACTCATGGTCATCATTTCCCAGGGTGCCATGAAGCGGATTCGTGATGAGATGTTTGCTCATATGGAGAAGTTACCGATCAAATACTTCGACACTCATCAGTTCGGTGACACGATGAGTCATTACACGAACGATACGGAAACCCTCCATCAGATGCTTTCACAGAGCGTTCCCCAGGTGTTTTCTTCGATAGTGACTATCATTTTAGTGTTCTGCGCAATGGTTTATACGAGCGGTCCCCTGACGATCCTCGTTGTATTTATGGTGATCGTGCTCTTCTTTGTTATGAAAAACATTGGGGGAAGGAGTGCGACCCACTTTGTTCGTCAGCAGAAATCGCTCGGTGAAGTGAACGGGTTTATTGAGGAGATGATCAACGGGCAGAAGGTCATCAAGGTTTTCTGTCATGAAGAGAAGGTCAAAGCAGAGTTTGATGTTATGAACGATCAGCTCTGCGGGCATGCGACGTCTGCCAACAAGTTTGCGAATATTTTCATGCCGGTCGTAGTAAATATCGGAAATATCCAGTATGTTCTTGTGGCGATCGTAGGTGGGGCTTTGGCGATAAGCGGAGTCGGCGGTTTGACGCTTGGCGGGATCGCTGCCTTTTTACAACTGAGTAAGAGTTTTATGATGCCGATCAGTCAGGTGTCCCAGCAGTTGAGTTCGGTCGTTATGGCCTTGGCCGGAGCCGAGCGGATCTTCAAGCTGATGGATGAGCCGGTGGAGGAGGATGCCGGAGATGTTACGCTCGTCAATGCACGGTATGAGGGAACTGTCCTTACCGAGGCGCCGGCATATACGGGCATCTGGGCTTGGAAGGAAATCAAAGATGGAGCTCCGGTGTATACAAAACTTGAGGGGGATGTTCAACTTCGCGATGTGAGTTTCGGCTATACGCCGGACAAGAATGTCCTGCATGATGTGTCCGTGTATGCACGGCCGGGTCAGAAGGTGGCGTTTGTCGGGGCTACGGGCGCCGGGAAAACGACGATCACCAATCTGATCAACCGGTTTTATGATGTGCAGGAAGGCGAGATCTTCTATGACGGCATCAATGTGAAGAAGATCAAAAAAGCTGATCTGAGACGTTCGCTTGGTATCGTATTACAGGATACGAATCTGTTTACGGGGACAGTCCGGGAAAACATCAGGTACGGGAAGCTGGATGCGACGGATGAAGAGGTGTATGCGGCGGCACGTCTTTCGAACGCACATGATTTTATCTCCCGGCTGCCGGAAGGGTATGATACGGTCCTTGAAGGAGATGGGGGCAGCCTGTCCCAGGGTCAACGGCAGCTTTTATCTATTGCGCGGGCTGCGGTGGCAAATCCCCCGGTGATGATCATGGATGAGGCAACATCGAGTATCGATACGCGAACCGAGGCAATTGTCCAGGCAGGTATGGATTCCCTTATGAAAGGAAGAACCGTCTTTGTTATTGCGCACCGTCTTTCGACGGTGCATAATGCAGATGTTATAATGGTCCTTGAGTCAGGAAAGATCATCGAACGCGGCAGTCATGAGGAGCTGATCTCCGAAAAGGGAAAGTATTATCAGTTGTATACTGGTGCGTTCGAACTGGAATAAGTATTTTTTTATTTTTTGAAAAACGAAGATCTCCTGAAAAAAAAGATGCCCCTTCCCTCCTCATAATAGGGAAGGGGCGGCACGGTCCGAGTAAAAGTTGAAACTACACGACATTATTTTCGATCTGAACGGGAAAACGCTAAAACCGCTGCAGATCGATCGGACAGGGGGCCAACCATCCCCTTCTGCCCTCACTATCCTGATTTGATTCTGAATGATATTAACCCCTAACCGCGCGGTGCGATAATGCCCCGGTTTTTTGCGGATACGGGGTGCTCAGTGAGTGATGAGGGGGTGCAAATGTGAAGCTTGATTATCCGTCGGGAGGTATGACCGGGTGCGGATGGATGAGGAAAAAGCACCGAGAACCATTAAGCTGCGCTTTTCCCTTTGACTCGGGCTTTTTTCCCGCGGGTATCATATTGATGACGTCAACAAAATGATGAGATACGGCTCATTTTGCTGATTCACACGAAATCTTGGCTTTTTCAATAACCTGCTCAAAATTTCTCCATTCAGCATACCCAAGAAGATCCTTCAGATCACGCCCATACCAGAACTCGACTCCATCCATCTCATGCACAAAATCCTCAAAATTCCTATGCAGTCGGGCAATCACCTCAGTCTTCATACACACATACCCCCGCTTCGAACTCTTCGGAAAATCCGAAGAGTTGAAACTCCGCATAAAATATTATCGGTACGCATCTAGGCCTCCATTCGCATTTGAATCATGATTCTTGCATTTTAACAGCGTATTTAGCACCTCTTCCAACTCATCCTCATCCTGCGCAGTTTCCCTCTCCAGCTCCCGTACCTCGACATCCACCCCCAGCTCTGACAGAAACCCTGCCGAGCTCTTCTCCGTTTTTGCGAGATCTCCCTCAAGAACCCTGACCAACGCTTTCAGATAGGTCACTTCATCGAGCAGGCTCCTGGAGCGCAGGGACCTTTCTTCTAATATCTCACCTTCCTTCATCAGATCAAGCTGGATTTTCCGGATCTCTTTCCCGTTTGCATAGAGCCAGCCTGAATATACATTTTTTTTGAAAAAGAGCGGCTTTGGTTGTTTCAGAAGTGTTGGGGGAATATCATTCATCATATCTGACTTCCTGTCCGGGCATCTCCGAACGTGTAATCAATCTATGATTTAACGCAATATAAACCCCCACCCGCGCGATGGCGGGTTGGCGACGAAGTCGACGACCTCAGCCGAGCAAATCTCTGATTTGCGAAGCGATAATGCCTCGACTTTTGGTGGAAATGGGGTGCTCATTGAGTGAGAAGGTCATTTTCTGCATAAGATTTTTGCCGTGTTTTTTTCTTCATGTGCGAGAAAAAAGCAGCGGATATTCTGGCGTTATCTGAAGAACGGATGTTTTTGTCAGTGCGTTTTTACGGGTTGCAAGAAATAAAAGAGATATTTTGGAATAAGCCCATTCAAACTCTGAGTAAAGGCAATTTCCCGATTCATTAATAGGTGCCTTTTCTTCCCATTATCGAGCAGACATCCATTTTGAGTTGCATATTGAACAACGATAATGATTGATTATAAAGGCAACAGGGATGAGTTTATGATCCTTGTTCCAACATGCAGCACAGTATTTAATATGCTGAGGGTCGTTTTTCAGGGTGATATATGGATCTTGATGGAATTCAATATCCTCTTTCAGGATATTAATCTCTTCCAATTCATAAATTCGTGTTTTATAAGATCTATTTTCATCCTTTAATCTGTCAATTTCATCCTGCATTTCAGACATCATGCTGCGAAGCTCCATCATTTTATCATAGAGTTCAGCATTATTCGCCGTCTGAGCCAGTTTTAATGTATCTTTGAATATTCCATACCATGCCATTTCAGTTCACCTTAGATTATTCCTTATCAGGGCATATGGGTTTCCCATTGATGGTCACCGTGATGGGTTCTCCAGGTTCTTCAACAACCGTAGAGGTAAACAGATCATCATAGGTCTCAAAGTATTTGTCTGTTTCAATGCTATAGTCCCTAAGAATATCCAAGCTCCGGCAAAGTGATTCCGCAGAACATCTCATCTGCCTACATCGAATATCTTCTGGAAAATCTGCTTCTCTTATGGAAATAATTGCATAGTGTTCATCAATCTCCCTGAGGATTTCAGTACTAGGACCAACTTTTTCCCAAGACCCGTATCTTTGATCCAATTCAGACTTATAATCTGCAATAATCTTTTCAACTGCAGCAAGACTTTCATCCGAGACAGAACATGATTCATCCAGGGGTTCGCTGAGTAACTTTTCTCTGACATATCCATACTGTGCAAAAATATCGATCATTTTTCTCTCCCGATGAGCGTCAATATATTCTTTAAATTTTACATCCAATGCCTCTGAAATATTATTCAGCCCTTTTATTACCTCTTCGTGTTGTTTATCCAGATTCATCATAACATCAACCTCAGTGATTTCCCCACGTATCTCATTGTTCCATGTCACATACTTAAACGAAGACTTCGACAAACCGTCACGTGCTAGTTGAAAATACGTGTAATCATCGGGTTTTTTCTTACCCTGATCTCTTTTAGTAGGATGTCCCACCACATCATTTCTCATCTCGCGAATTGAGTGCAAACCTGGAAAATCGGTAGAGAGATTTATATTTGGCAATTCCAATGCGGCGTTGGCATTCAATAAAGCATCCTTCTGAACAAATAATGCTTGTAATAGCCCATAAATAGCGAGAAACTTTCCTCTCACATCCTCCGGAAACTCGCTTTCTCGGAAATACTGTATCATCTCCTCAGTATCCTGGAAAGTACCCAGAGAAACACAGAGCATGTTCCAGTTGTATTTTTTTTGATAAATGAGATTATAGGTTTCAGTCCTCGTAATATGATCTCTAATTCGCCGGATAGTTGTAACAAAATCTGAAATCATTATTTGCTCATCTCCGCACATTCATCAGCACTCCCTAACTTGTTATACAAACTCTCATCTGAATGCTTTTTCACATCATTTTTAAAGTCATCTAGGGTTACATCCTTAATAATATACGGAGCACATGTCCAAGGTACATGAGAAACTATTTCGCATCTTTCCATTCCATTTTCGGTTATTATCTTGCATTTTGATATGCCGTCTTTATCAATAATCTCAGTAAACCCGTATATTTCTTTCAGAACTGAGGCTTTAAACCACTGTCCTGCAAGATTCCGATAATAGGTTGTAATTACAATCTTTGGATGCGGTGTGTTACAACGTATTTCTGCTTTTATAATATTCCCCGATTCATCAAATACTATTCCAAGTCTCTTACATAGGGGTGAAGATCGTTTTACAGTAAAATCGAGACGCAAATCAAGTTTACCGTCTTTCATAAGATAGAGAGCTGAATCGCGATATGAACTTGATTTCATTATCACGGTATCCTCACCATCTGTTTTTGGGATTTCAATATAACCAAATAAAAATACAAATAGTGCCGGTTCGTTCGATATATTGACCCAGTTACAAAGAACCTGCAAGTGTCCAATCAATAACTTTGAGAGATCAAGATTCCTTACTATATTTATTGAAGTAATTGAAGGAATAACTAAGGGTTGTTTATCCAGTTGAATCTGTTTTGATAATAACTTCGTTTGTTCTTTAGCCTGTTCCAATGATTTCTCCGAAGCCTTTGCCATAGAGTGGGTAAATATTACATAGCTAATTGTCACACCAACTAAAATCACCGAAGCAAAAAACGAAAGAACGCCGGAATACGTATTTGCCCACTCCCAAAACCCTCCGGCATTGACCATCCCACTTGCTCCAAGCCCAAAGATAAATCCAACTGCGGCGAACACAAGGATCAGCACGCCGATCATCCAATTGGACTTAATTCTCTTACCAGCATTCCCGCTCTCTTCACTCATTCCCATTTCACACCCCGGAATATTCCGAGCTCGTCTCCAAACGAACCATAACAACGACCTCCTCACGCTCTGACGACATGCTCAAACATTCAGCATACGCCGGACTCTCCTCCAAAACCACATCCTCCGGTGACTTCTCCGAATACTTCTCCAGATATGCACTGCAGTCATACCGTTTCTTCAAAATAGTAGAATCAAGCAGATCAAAAATATGGCATGCCTTCTCATGGGAAATAATACCCTCCTTCATCATCATACCGACAACATCCGGAATCGGAACACGCTGCCAGCCCTCTCGCTCCATCTCAGAAATCATCTTCTTATCCTCCGTGATGAGGGGAAGGCCCGTATCCCTGCAGAGGATCAGCAGACCCGCATCACAGATACCCAGACCCTTTCGTTTTGTCATCAGGGAAATCGCATCCGACATCTGCGTGTCAGATAAAACCATCGTCTCCAGACCGTGACCTGCCACCTCATCCCATGACGGTCGCTTCATTTCAATCTCCTTGATCAAATCAAGAGTAAAGGACTTACCCACATTCCCGAAAAACTCCTCTTGGAGTGAAAGATCCAAAAAGTACGTGAGTCCGTTCATATCAACTAAAACCTGATCGAACAGACTCATGCAGCCTCCCCGGACAGACTCGTAAAGGAGATCTGTTCCCCAAGAAGCTCACGCCCCTTACTTGTCGAAATAATCCCCTCGGAAACTGCCCGGCGAACCAGAAGCTCCATTCTTTTCGGCTCCTCCGTATGTAAATACGCCTCGCCGTTCGAACGGACACTCCATCTCTTCTCCCTGTCAGCCTTCATGAGCTTCTTCTTCGTCTTCTCATCAATGATATTGAGCGACTCCATCCTAACCAGAAGAGCGAAAACACTCATCCCATACTTCTCCCGAAGCAAAAGCAGCTCCTCCTTCGTGAAATCCGTTCGATGAACGCCCGTATCCTTCATAAGCATCTGCTTTGGCGCCAGCAATGCAGCAGCAAACCTGTTTGCCGCCGCCTCGGCATTACACCATCCGCGATTCACAAAATAATGCCCGAGTTCATGTGCCAGAGAAAACCGCTGACGTTCCTTTGGGGCATTCTTTCTCAATACGATCACCGGACCTATACTCTCATTTGGAAATGTCACAGCTTCGAAATTATCCGGTCCATCCACGAGCATGATCTTAAACCCGTTATCCTCAGCAGTAGACATCAGATTATCAATTGGATCCAGACCAAGTTCCCACTCTTTACGGACCTCAAATGTGAGGGCTTCAATATCCTCATGAAAGAAGTTAACATCCCATTTGAGATGAGCATAATCCACCTCGACAGAGGGAATATCCATGATTGCCATGATTTCCAGATACTTTTCCAGAAGTTCCTGAGTCCGTGCTATGATCTGTTTTTCTTCCTTCTTCGGCAGTTTTTCCTTAGGATCCGCAAGCCTGAACTGGGGCGTCGATGCCAAAACGACCGAAGTCTCACGGAAGAAATAATCGATATCGACATCCAGAACACGGCTCAGTGAAATCAGCGTACTGGACGAAGGACTGATTTTCCCAGCCTCATATTTGGAAATGGTCATTTTTTCTACCGAAACACGTTCGCCGAGCTGCTCCTGGGTCAGCCTGGCAAGTTTTCTTGCTTGTTTCAACCTTTCACCAAACATACTATCTTACCAAATTGTGGTTTACTAAAATCTATTTTTTAATAAATTTGTAACCTAATATATTCATACGCAGCTCCACTATATAAAGATATTTGAGATGGATAAAAATCATAAATTATGTCTGGAAATCAGTATTAACTGGACAAAAAATGATCAAAAAATGCAAATATTCATTCCATCAAAATACCGCCGATACTTCAAACTAAATATCTTATGAAGCATCACAGCAATCTGAGGATGGGATTTTGTGCGGAGTTCTCCAAAAAAATCTATGAGGGTAATGATTGCTTAGGACACGGACAAAAAATCACAAAAGCCGTCTACACAGCTCCTTCTGGATCTCTGGATCCTGCAGCATCAAAAGCATCTTTGCCTTCTCCGCATCGATCCCCATGTCTCTCCGTGCAAGATCCGCAAAGCGGATCTTCACCGCAGAGTTTACGAACGCCGCCGCGTATGATGCGATCATCGCAGAAATTACCGGCGTGGAAAACCCCCTCAGCCTTGCCGAAGTCGAGCTCGGAAAGCAGACCTACAAGACCTATGTCGGCTACTTCGATCCCTCCACCAACGAGATGAACGGCAAGGTCCAGGTCACGGCCTACAGCAGAGCTGAATACGCAGCCGCGATCACCGCCCTCACCGGCAGTGCGGATCTCAAGACCGCATTCGGGAACGGCGGTACGGCAGAGACCTCCGAGATCGGTACCGAAGCAACGTGGAACGTCCGCATTTCCGCAAAGCTCGGGACCGATACTTTCCAGATCAGTCTCAACCGGGAGTCGATGACCGTCTCCGGCTATGCCGACGACGCCACCCTTGCAGCGGTCGATGCCTGGGCAGACACCAAGCCTGCCCTGAACTAACGGGAGGCTGAGATGCAGATCTCCAGCCGGCTTAGGAAGCTGATCCTTGTGTTCCTCGGGTTTCTCATTATGCTTTTTGGGAAACTCGTCGAGGAGGTGGGGACCTTTAGGTCCCTCAGCCGAGCAAACCAAAGGTTTGCGAGGTTCCTCGCAGGGCAGAGATGACCTCCCTTGTGGATATCATGTTATTTCCGTCTTAGGGCTGGAGGTTTTTCCTCTCCATCCCTGAGAGGAATTTTTCTTCTTTTTTCTGCACGTATTCCATACAAGAAATCAGTTTACACCCACACATAAGAGAGTATAGTTATCACTGCATCCTAAATTAGAGGATTTCCCACCGCGTCGGGCTCCGCGCCGAAGTTGCCCTTCCGCACCCCAAAAATAACCAAAAAAATCTTTTTATCTTTACGGGAACTGGCTGGAGGCAAAGTAGACAAAACTCGCTTGAATCAGTTTGAATTTGCAAGCTATTCTGGGGTGCGGGGGCGCAACTTCGGCGCGGAGCGGCCCGCGGTGGAGATATCCTATTTTTGGATTCAGGAAAAAGAATTTTTTTGTACGGATGAATACACACACCAGTAGATTTCCGCCTCCTGATTTCAGAAAATATATGTTTCCGTGGCATTTTGGGTAATGATAATCATGAAGAAGGGACTATTCATTCTATTATGGATGAGAAACCTGAAGGGTGGAATCAGGAGCTGTATGAAAAGCTGAGTTCTGATTTTCTGATTGAGTGTGTAGAGTATAACAGGATAGGCGAATGGAATGATCTGTACCTGGAATATCTGGAATCGGAATGGAACAGGTTGTATCCTGAGAAGAGGGGGGATCCGATAGATATTTTGGAGTTGGTGGATACATTTTCTGGATTAATAAGACCTGATTTTGTAAAGAAAGATTTTCGAGAGGCAATATCCCGCGGCGTTCGTTTCACTAAAGAACGTTTGGATTTGACAGAGGTCCCGGAGTTACATCTGGAGGGAGCAGACTTCAGTGTAGCACATATGGAGGGGGCATACTTTAGTGAGGTACGACTGGAGGGGGCAATCTTTTTTGAGGCACATCTGGAGGGAGCAGTCTTCGGTTTAGGACATCTGGAGGGAGCAGTCTTCATGAGGGCACATTTGGAGAGGGCAGTCTTCACTGGGATACTGATGGAGAGGGCAAAGTTTATGTGGGCACATATGGAGGGGGCAGATTTCTTTGGGGTACATATGGATGGAGCAGCGATGAAGGAGGCACAGATGGAAGGGGCAAACTTCCAGGAGGCACATCTGGAGGGGGCAGACTTCCAGATGGCACAGATGGAAAGAGCCAGGTTGGATAATGCACACTTAAATGGAGCAGATTTTAAGAGTTCATATCTTCAAGGAGCAAATCTATCATGGGCTATTGTCAATGAGAATACTTCATTTCAGAACATACGAATTGATGATGCAACCGGATCTCTGCTTTCGAGAATCGTAAATTGCAAAAATGAAAATGGGGATTCAATATTGTGTAAATTGAAGAAAATCTGGAGAGAGAAAAAAGGAACGGATTTTAGTAATGTCGCATTAGGTACATGCCGAATAGATACGCTTACAAAAACTAGGATTGAAAAAAATATTCGAGTTTATAGATGGAATGATTGGTATAAAAATCATGTATTTTTACAAATCATAATGCGCCCATTCTGGTTCCTGACAGACTATGGGTCATCTACCAAAAGGCCAATTTTTGCATTTATTTTGTGGAATACAATTTTCTCAATAATATATTTTTTATGGCTTGGGAGTGATTTTCAGGAATTAATGACCTTGCATCTAAGTCCAATTTGGGAAAATATTGGAGGTAATATTGTTATATTTCTTACTGATTGGATGAAATCTAATCTTATGATTATTAGTCTGACTGATATGGCCACCACAAAGATTGAACCATTGACACTATTCTTTGTCTTCCTTCATGTTTTCGTAGGGTATTTCATCCTTGCTGCATTAATCGCTAGATTCAGCATCATGTTTCAGAATCTTAGTCCTAATGAAAAATAAAAAAATACTCCAGAATTTCCATTAACCCCTCACATTTTTGGATTTTCTTCTCTATTATTCTTGATCAGTGTAATTTCACGTGAAATCATTTTTTGGAATTTCCAGTCGGTTTTTTCTCAGGTATCTGCATTTATCCTATCTCTGTAATCAGCCATGTACTCCTGCAAAAAAGAGAATATTATTCTAAATTCAAAAACAAGATTCCCCACCGCGGGCCTTCCCTTGCCGGATCGCAAACCTTCGGGTTGCTCCGCTAAGGTCGGCCGCTTTCAGCGTCCACCTCGCAATCACCAATCTTCGACTTGCTCAAGGATTACGTTGCTTCGCTCCCCTCGCAAGTCACCTTCCCGCACCCCTATCCAAAAAATAGATAGAATACAAAACTTCGCATTCATACTAACATACTAAAGAACTGTAAAAAACAAGTGCGAAGGAAGGGATTCGAACCCCAGAACTCCTACGAGACCAGCCCCTGAAGCTGGCGCCTTTAACCTGGCTTGGCTACCTTCGCAAGTAATCTGACTCCTTTGCATTCACAAAGGGATCATTGCACAAACGTGCTTTTACATATTTGATGTTCTGCTAAATATACATGCGGTTTTATTCGCGTGAGACCGGTCAGCCACCCGCAAAAAAATGTATTCAGCCAGACCACGCGCTGGCGGCATCTGGATATTATTGTTCGCCGTTTCCTTCATTTTCAAAGCGCTTCATCTCACGCTCACGCAGCTCGCCCCGTCTGATTTTTCCGGAGAATGACTTCGGCAGCTCAGGAATGAACTCGATAAGTCGCGGATATTTATACGGAGCGGTCGTCCGCTTCACATACTCCTGGATCTCTTTTGCGAGTTTATCAGTAGGCTGGAACCCATCGTGCAGCACGATGAACGCCTTGATAACCATGCCGCGGATCTCATCCGGTGAGCCGACAACGGCGCTTTCTTTGACTGCAGGGTGCTCAAGGAGGGTCGATTCCACCTCGAACGGCGAGATACGATAGCCGGAACTCTTGATCACATCATCGTTTCTGCCGACGAACCAGAAGTATCCGTCCTCATCCAGACGTGCCTTATCTCCGGTGTAGTACCAGCCGTTCACGAACATTGCGGCGTTTTCTTCTGGATTATTCAGATACTCCTTGATCAGTCCAACAGGTCTTGGATCCAGTGAGACCGCGATCTTTCCGATATCTCCCTGCACTACTTCATGTCCGTCATCGTCCTGAAGCTGGATATGCCAGCCAGGAACTGGTTTCCCCATCGATCCCTGCTTCACTTCCATTCCGGGCAGTGTTGCGATACAGCAGCAGGTCTCGGTCTGTCCGTATCCTTCACGGATCGTGAGGCCCGTTCCTTCGCGCCAGATCCGGATGACCTCCGGGTTCAGCGGTTCGCCTGCACTTGTACATGTTCTGAGTTCGGAGAACGAGAACTTCTTCAGATCGGCGATGATCAGCATTCGGTAGATCGTCGGCGGAGCACAGAATGAAGTGATACCATATCGTTCGATGAGCGGAAGAAGTTCGGTCGCGTGGAATTTCGTGCGGTAATCGTACACGAAAATACATGCACCGCAGATCCACTGGCCGTAAATCTTACCCCAGCCGCATTTTGCCCAGCCGGTATCCGAGACCGTGAAGTGGACATCATGCTCCGTCAGATCGTGCCAGAACTTTGCCGTCACCGTCTGTCCAAGCGGGTGAGCGTAGTCATGCAGCACCATCTTCGGGTCTTTTGTAGTCCCTGACGTGAAGTAGATGAGCATCGGGTCGGTCGAAAGGACCTTGCGGCCGGTCGAACTGACCAGTTTTGTTGAGACCCGTGCCGGATATTTGAGCTCGTTCTGGTAGCCTATCCAAGGATTGGGGATCTTTTCTCCGGGTTTATCATCAACGATCATGCGAAGCTGAAGGTGGGGACATTGGGTCGCGACCTCATCCACCTTTGCCATATTTTCGCTGTCGGTGATGACCATTTTAAAGCCGCCTACCTTCATGCGGTAGGCGATATCCTTGACAGTAAGCATGTGGGGTGACGGGCTGAAAACAGCGCCGAGTTTCATGATACCAAGGACCAATATCCACCACTCCGGAACACGCGGGAGCATGAGAAGAACACGGTCACCTTTCTGGATGCCGAACTTCATCAGGATATTTGCCGCCTCGTTTGAGTGGATCATCATGTCCCAGAAGGTGAACTTTTTCTCCTCACCGTCCTGGTTCGTCCATATCATTGCAAGATGGTTGCGGTCACGTTTTGCCCAGGCGTCAATGACGTCGAACGCAAAATTGTAATGTTTCGGGACGTCGATGGAGAAGGTCTTGTAGGTTTCCTCGTAGTCTCCGATGTTGCCGTTAGCTTCTGTCATAAAGAATTCTGCTTACGTATAAGCGCTATTCAATAATTAATTATCTGTGATAATCGGTTATTACGCAGTAAAATACGGACTTCGTTTTTTCACTGCAGCTCCGATCGCCGCTTTGAGTTCATCCCCGTGGAGTCCCCTGATGGAAACTTCATTTCCTGTTTTTAAGAGGCAGGGTTTCAAAAGCCCGTCGGATGTTACGCGAAGCCGGTTGCAGTTTGCACAAAATTCCGGATTGTGCATAGGTCGAACGACCTCGACCAAAGCCCCGTCCACCAGATATTTTCTCCGGTGGTGCATGTGCCTGGTCGTTACCTGGGATGAGTGCTTGGCGAACTCTTTCTCAAGATTCGCAACCTGTTCGGCATTTCCGTGCGTCACCGGATCCATGTCGTCAGTCCATCCGTTAATGTCCATCAGCTCGATGATCTGTAAAATAAGATTTTTCCCGCGTGCACGAACATATGCCAGGAAGTCGTCGATCTCATGATCGTTCATGCCTTTCAGGACGACCATATTCAGTTTTACCGGTGTGAGGCCTGCCGCGAGTGCCGCATCGATCCCGTCAAGAACATTTTTCAGACGATCTTTTCCGGTGATTTTCTTGTAGGTCTCACGATTCATGGAATCCAGACTCACATTCACGCGTGAGAGACCTGCTGCTTTCAGCTGTGGGGCAAGTTCTGCCAGATGTGTGCCGTTTGTAGTTAGAGACGACTCGATATTGGGGGGAATAGATCGGATGATGTCCAGAAGATCAGGACGGAGAAGAGGTTCTCCTCCGGTGAGTTTTATCGTCCTTACCCCGAGCTCGACAAAAACGTTGATCAATTCTGAGATCTCCTCTTTGGTCATCTGGGAAGTATGTTCATCTCTCGTACATCCATTATCCCCCTCCCCCTCCCGATGGCAGTAAATACACCGCAGATCGCAGGCACTGGTCAGTGCTATCCTTACGTTCGATATTTTTCTATTGTAGGTGTCGGTGAGAATATCACTCGCGGTTCTTTCTGTCGTCATTGGCTTCCCCTATGAAGTTCTTTGCAATGATGTAGCATTCGGTACTTCCCCTGCGAGAGGCTGTCGAAAGGATCACTTTGACAGAGTAGAACTTCTCCTTAACGAGGAGAAGAAGATCGTTGAACTCGGAGCCCTGGAAGGATTTCATGACCAGATTTCCACCCTGCTTCAGGAGAGTGCTGGCTAAGTTGAGGGCTTCCTCATTCAGAGCCATGACCCGTGCCTGATCATAGGCTTTTGCTCCTGAAAGGTTGGGGGATGCATCACATACCACCACATTCACGAGCGGCATTGCCTCTCTGACTTTTGCCTGGATAGCCGGATCGGTAAAATCTCCGGTGATGGTTATGACATTTTCCAGTGAAACGATGGGGTTTAAATCGACACCGCAGAGCTGTCCTTCGGTCATCGTTTTCAAAACCTGAAGCCAGCTTCCTGGTGCCGCGCCAAGATCCACCACATTATCCGTTGTCCGAATTACATTGAATCGTTCATTGATATCTATCAGTTTATATGCAGAGCGGGCCCTGTATCCATCCCGCATGGCTTTTCTATATACATTATCTTTTGTCCATTGTGATCCCATGTGTTTTCCTCCCAACTTAACGTATATCTTATATGAGCGCGGATATAATTATACTATTAAAGTTTGTCACGCTGGTATAAGAGAGTGTGTCAAGGGGTTATACTAATGTTAAAAGCAACCATCGAAGCAGATATTTTCCGGGAGACCATCGATGCAGTCTCAGCACTGGTAAACGAATGCCGTCTTCACGTTGACGAGAAGGGAATCAGAACGATCACGGTGGATACCTCCAACGTGGCAATGGTTTCTTTAGAGCTCTCTGCATCGGCGTTTATAACATTCGCGGCAGAACCATGTGAAATTGGTCTTGATATAGAAAAAATCAGATCGATGATGTCCATGATAGGAAAGACGGACATCGTCTCTCTTGAACTTGATGACTCAGGCAAAAAACTCAAAATCAGTTTCGGCGGATATGAATATTCAATAACCCTGCTCGATACAAAGACTATCAGAAAAGATCCAAACGCGCCGAATCTGAACCTTCCTGCAACCTTCGAGGTTCCGGGTGTCATGTTTTATGATGCGATCAAGGCATCCGCGATGGTTTCCGATAAGATCTCCCTCTCGGTTTCCGCCGAATCGTGTATATTTACGCTGAATGCAGACGGTGATTCCGACAGGATCAAACGTGAGCTCGTGGGCGATGATATTCATTATATTACCTGTGCCGATGCAAAATCCCTCTTCTCCCTGGACTATCTGAAGGATATGGGTAAATCCATCAGTCATGCCGACAAGGTCCAGATCCGTCTCGGAAATGATCATCCGGTCCAGTTCTCCTTCGTCTATGCCGGCGGCAAAGGAAGTGTCGGCTATCTGCTTGCTCCGAGGATCGAGGCAGAATAACCGTTATGCGCACGTCCGTTGAAAAGCGCGATCTGGCTCACTATCCTTTTTTACCTGAAGCTCAGGGATTGCTTGCATCCCGCGGAATCAAAGTCGCCGGACTTTCCGACTCAAAGCTCGGCTGTTCATACCTGGATCGTGCAGCGGAACGGATAATTATCGCACTCGACGGAAAAATCGTATATCCTGAATCAGAAGATGATGTGGTTTCTGATATCATAACATATGTTCTCGCCCGGGTGCTCGTTTCCTGTGCGAAAGATAAACGAACGATCGAACGGCTCTGTAAGATGGAGGCTGCCCGGGTCTACGCATATTTTCATATCGAGGAAAATGAACTTCTGAAAAAACGGGTGTGTGAAGAGCTGAGTCTCGAGACCGGTGACGGTTTTCTCCCGGTGATCCGGTATGTGGAACTTGCATCCCGTGTGCGTGATGCGAAGTGGCGGCTGATAAACCGCGAGGTGGAAAAGGGTCGGGTGTCTGTTTCTTCCGAGGAGATGGATGTTTTGATCGCCGAAAGAATACGAACGATCCTCTCATCCGGTCTGCCGCTCGACATTCCTGAATCGATCGCGAAGGAGTATCTCCCGTGGAGCGATAAGATCCTCGCGGCCGTCCAGGAAAGGACCCTCGTCGAGTTCGGGGCGATCGATGAGTCGGCATATCCTCCCTGCATCCAGGCTTTGATCTCTGCTGCATCTGCCGGCGTCAACCTTACGCATTCGGGCCGTTTTTCTATGACGGCGTTTCTGCATAATGTGGGGATGAATGGTGAGCAGGTTGCGGGGATCTTTGCGCGAAGTCCGGATTATAATCCGGATATGACGAATTATCAGGTCGATCATATTCTCACAAATGAATACACGACACCTTCCTGCGCGACAATGCTGACGCACGGGATATGTGTGAATAAGGATCGGCTCTGCGAGTCGGTTTCCCACCCGCTGAATTATTACCGCTCCAAAAAGAAGATGATGGAAAAAATGCGGATGAGAGATGAGGCGATGGCGAAAAAAACAGAGGGTGCTGCGGCCGGAAACGCGGCTCCCGATCCTGCTGAACCATGAAGACACTTGGTATTTATAGCTACACAAAGCATATCTTTTCCATATGAAATTCGGGACTCTCGCAGATATTGAGACACGCGGAAAAACTGTTCTTGTCCGCGTGGATTTCAACTCCCCAATAGATCCTTCCTCCAATACCATCCTGGACGACAAACGATTCCGTGAACACATTCCTACGCTGCAGGCACTTGAAGATGCCCGTGTTGTGGTCCTCGCACATCAGAGCAGGCCCGGCAAAAAGGATTTTACCACGCTTGCCGCTCATGCGGATAAACTGGAGCGGCTTCTCGGGATGCCGGTCACCTATGTGGATGATATCTTTGGAACCTGTGCGAAGCGTGCGGTTCGTGATGCTCACCCTGGGGATGTTGTTCTGCTGGAAAATGTCCGATTCTCTGCAGAGGAAAATCTAAATCTGAAACCCGAAGATGGAGCAAAGACCCATCTTGTGAAAAAACTTGCCTCGATGGCGGATCTCTTTGTGTACGATGCGTTTGGAACGGCACATCGGTCCCAGCCGACAACCACCGGCCTTTCATATGCTATGAAGACAGTCGCCGGTCTCCTGATGGAGAAAGAGGTCTCGATGCTTTCAAAAGTGTTCACCTCGGCACCAAAACCGGTGACGTTTGTTCTGGGCGGAACGAAGGTGGATGATTCCATCGCGGTTGCCGGAAATGTTCTCGCGAATAAGACCGCAGACAGAGTTGCTATTATTGGGGTGGTGGCAAATGTGTTTTATCTCGCGAAGGGTATCGATATCGGTGAGCCGTCAAGGAATCTGATCCATACTCTCGGATATGACGGGGAAGTTGCCAAGGCGAAAAGCATTCTGGAATCCTATCCCGACAAGATCCTTCTGCCGGAATATGTGGCGGTGAAAGAGAATGATGAGCGTAAGGAGTATCCTATTCGCATGATCCCAAAGGACTGTCCTATTCTCGATATGGGTAATGATTCGATCGTGCAGTTCTCAAAGGAGTTAAAAAATTCCGGGTCGATCGTGTTCAACGGTCCGGCTGGTGTGTTTGAAGAGGCAAAGTTTGCTTCAGGTACTTTTGAACTTCTGCGTGCTGCGGCAAATGTGAATTTCTCTGTATGCGGCGGCGGACACACGGCAGCGGTTATCGAGCAGCTGGGTCTCGCTTCTCAGTATTCTCATTTATCTACGGGCGGGGGTGCCTGTATCGAGTTTTTGACAGGAAAGAAACTTCCCGCGATCGCGGCACTGGAAGAGTCCTGGAAGAAGTTTGGGAACTGATCCTCTCTCTTTTTTTTGGAATTATGTATGCATGCAGAAATTTCTCTGCAGGATCATCTTCTGATGTGATCATTCCCTGATGGTGATCACGGTCGTCTGTTCGGCTAATTTGGTATTATTTACATCGAATATTTTCAGGGTGACATTGATCGCGGTTTTGTTTGCCGTATTAGGATAGAACGTTGAGAAATTTCCCTCATACGTCTCCCCGCTTGCAAAATATGCGGTACTACCCACACGGAACTCGGTATCACAGGTGATCGCAACTGAACTGGCTCCTTCTTTTGGATCGTTCAGATTAACCTGCAGGGCGGGGCGGTATTGCCCGTCGACGATAATATATCTCCCCTCGATATCCTCTCTCCAGATAGTGGTGGACAGTATCCCAATCAGGGGTATGTGATGCGTTGAATCTCCGGTTCCCTGCAGAGATTCACCTCCTATCTTGTAATTTCTCACATATTCCCCAAGTTGGCCCGGTTGTTCGCTGACGTAGAGCTGGACGGCTTTCTGCACGGTCGTCTTGGATTTTCCGTCGATGTAATATGCAGTATAGGTGATCACGAATGTCTGTGATGTTCCGTTGAATGCCTCGGGCGGGTAGGTATAACTGTAATCATCCGCCGGGTTGGACAATACTTGTATGTCCACGCCCGAATAGCCAAGATCAAGCGTCCAGTACGAGATGTTCAAGATATTTTTGTAGGGAGTCGTGTCCGTCAGATAAAGCTTGTTTGGTTTCCAGTACGCATAATCTGCCATAAGGAACAGCTTTTCAGTAGCAACTTCCCGAATCTTTTGCCCGTCAGCCCAAAGATCCATGATTTTGGTAAAAAGCACCTGTTTTGCTCCATCGGCAAATTCGCCGGTTACCGTGACAAGGTAACTCCCTTTTGGAAAGCTGTCGTCGAATTCGATAGGGATGGTCTCTCCCACATAAAATGCATTCGAAATCTTCGTTGGTGTTCCGATGCTGACTCCATCCGGCGTGTTGACCGAAACGATCAGATCTTTCAACACCGTCCCGTCCCCGACATGCCACACGTGCAGGACAAGGGGATTTGTGGCATTGTCCGTCGCTTCTGCTGTGATATATGCATGTTTAGGCTCGGTCAGGTCGTCGGCAAATCCGAAAAAAATCAGGGCAGTTCCTCCTATCAGAACTACTGTGAGAAAGATGAGCAGTATCACACCGATTATCGGGGATATTCCGGCTTCTGGTTTTGATATCATGCAGAATATTCCTGGAGATAATAATTATCTAATTAGATTCTTCTTTTTCAAACATAAAAAGGGTTTCTGCGTGCAGAACAGCTTTTTCGGGTCTGTTGTGTCTCTGCTTCACTTTTGTCGGACAGACTCCGATCAGATTCTCATCCGGTGCATCAGACCTATATGTTCTCACGACCAACGTCTATGTATTATGGTGCAGTCATACGAAGATATGTTAAAGACCGCGTATTCCGGGATGGGCGAGCCGACGGAGACGGGTGAACGGTTTGTTATGCCGAAGCCTAAGATCTATATTGAGGGTAAAACAACCGTTCTTGAGAATTTTGCTGAGATCTTGAGTTCACTGAATCGTGATAAGGATCACTTCATGAAGTTCATTTTAGGTGAACTTGGTACGGCCGGTAAGATCGATGGAAACCGCGCGGTGTTCAATGGAAAGTTCGAGCAGGCACAGTTTGATGCGATCGTTGATACCTATGTCGGCGATTATGTCATCTGTTCTGAATGCGGCAGACCTGATACGAAACTCGTCAAAGACGACCGTGTTCAGATGCTCCTCTGTGAGGCATGCGGGTCGAAGAGACCTATCCGTAAGCGGAAAGCAAAGACAGAGGTACAGGGTCCCGCCATTGAGGAAGGAAAGGAACTTGAGGTCCATATCGAGTCCATCAGTAAGAAAGGCGATGGTGTTGCAAGGATCGGCAAATATATTCTATATGTGGCCGGAACAAAGGCAGGGCAGAATGTCAAGGTCCGGATCACCCGTATCTCCGGTCAGGTTGCCTTCACTCAGAAAATCCTCTAATCTTTTTTTTTAATTGATCTACCCCACAATTATATAGTGTTGCCGAGCGAATCTATAAGGGAATGAAGCTGAAGATTATCGAGCTTGAGAAGGATAAAATACGGATCACTTTGGAAGGTGAGGGGCACACCATGGTCAACGCATTGGTTGATGAGATCCTTGCAGATCCTGAAGTGGACGTTGCGACCTATGTGATCAAATACCAGTTCTCTGATCCGGAACTACTTGTTACGATGAAGCCCGGATCTGCGAAGGAACCACTCGCCGTCATCCGTGATGCTGCTCAGCATATGATCGATCGTTGCGACGCCCTCCTTGGCTGTCTGAAAAACTAATACTTTTTCTCTCTTCTCCTCAGAGTGATAGGCGAAGTATTATAATGATCTAAACCCTACTTAATAGAGCACTCAGTTTAGTGGAGCAGTATCTAGCATATTGCGAGTGTCGATCTGCATAGTATCTGTAATGGATTTTGTGCAGCCTTCTGAAAAGTCGGAAGGAAAGATGCGGAGTTCTCTGTAGACGTAGCCAAGCCTGGTATGGCGCAGGTTTGCTAAACCTGTGTCCCCCTGGGACTCGAGGGTTCAAATCCCTCCGTCTGCGCTTAACATACGCAACACACACACCTATTGTGTGTTCCAAATTTAGACTAAACTCTCTAAAAGAGAGGCGAAACAATGGTTGAAGAGTCAGAATTAAAATATTTTGTGCGGATCATTAACACTGATCTGGACGGTACCCAGCCTGTTCAGCTTGCGCTGACTGGCATTAAGGGCATCGGCCTCCATGCCGCACTTGTCATTGCCCGCCGAGCCGGCGTTGATATCCATGCTACCATGGGTCTCTTAGGCAATGATGATGTGGCCGCGATTGAAGAGCAGGTGAAAGCATATCCTGCCTCAGTGCCAAAATGGATGGTCAACCGCCCGGTAGATGTGTATTCGGGAGAACCGAAGCACCTCTACGGCAGCGACCTTACCCTTTCGAAGGAAGATGATATCAACCTCATGAAGAAGATGCGGTGCTACCGCGGTATTCGTCATGAGAGTGGTCTCAAAGTCCACGGACAGCGTACGAAAGCCACCGGCAGATTTGGAAAGATCGTTGGTGTCACCAAGAGGCGGAACTAATTCGGTGATTTAAATGGGATACCCAGGAAAGAACACCAAACAATACTCTTCCCCGAAGCGTCGCTTCGAGAAGTCGCGTATTGAATCAGAACGCACCCTTGCGATCACCTACGGTCTGCGTAACAAACGTGAGATCTGGAGAGCCACTGAAGTCCTCAGAAAGCACAGAGGCGGCGCTCGTGAAGTTCTTGCAATGACTTCCTCTATCGGTAGCGAAGCACCAAAGACTATTGCCCGCCGTGACGAACTCGTTGCCACGCTCCAGCGTTATGGAATTATTGGTCCAGACGCAGCAATGGATAACATTCTGTCTTTAAAAGTTGAAGATGTCCTTGAGCGCCGTCTTCAGACGATCGTCTACCGCAAAGGTCTTGCACGCAGCCCGAAACAGGCACGTCAGCTTATCACTCACGGACACATTGCTATCAATGGTCAGCGTGTAAGCGTTCCAAGCTACATGGTTACAATCGCAGAAGAAGCAGGAATTATGTATTACGCAACCTCCAGTCTTGAAGACGAAGCCAACGGCGAACGTCAGCGTATCATGAATCAGAGGGCATAATCATGGCAGAAGCAACTGAAAAATGGGGTATTGCCCACATCTTTGCCTCGTTTAACAACACTATTATCACCGTAACCGATCTTTCTGGTGCAGAAACCATCAGCAAGTCCAGCGGTGGAATGGTTGTTAAGCAGGCCCGCAATGAGTCCTCGCCCTATGCAGCAATGCAGATGGCAATCAACATTGCTCAGGCAGCCAAAGATAAAGGTATCACCGGACTCCACATCCGCGTTCGCGCTCCCGGAAACGGAAGACAGCGGTCGCCAGGACCCGGTGCCCAGGCTGCAATCCGTGCACTTTCACGTGCAGGTATGCGCATCGGCAGAATCGAAGACGTAACTCCGGTACCACACGACAGCATTCGTGCCAAAGGTGGAAGAAGAGGCAGGAGAGTCTGAATGGATCTGGTATTCAGCAGGCTCGATGACTCTGTCGCACGTTTTACTATTCACGGAGCGACCCCTGCATTCGCTAACGCACTTCGTCGCTCGATGATCGGTGAGGTGCCAACCCTCGCCATCGAAGATATCCGCATCTATGACAATACCAGTGTTCTCTTTGATGAGATGCTGGCACACAGACTTGGTCTCATCCCCATTAAGACCGATCTTTCGCAGTATGTTCCAAAAAGTGAATGTTCCTGCGGCGGCGCGGGATGTCCACACTGCACAGTAATGTTTACTCTGAGTGTTGAAGGTCCGAAGATGGTCACCTCCGGCGACTTAATCTCCATGGACGAAAACACCATTCCGGTCCATAACAACATCCCGATCATCAAACTTTGGGAAAATCAGAAAGTCGTACTGGAAGCAGTTGCGGAAGTAAACTACGGAAAAGAGCATGCCAAATGGCAGCCGACTCTTGCCTGCGGTTACTCCGAGTACCCGGTCATCACCATCAAAGATACCTGTGACGGTTGTGGAAAATGTGTTTCTGAATGTCCCCGTGACGTTCTGGAACTCACGAAAGATACCGTCAGCATCCGTGTTGTAAACGGCGAAAGCAAGGAAAAAGACTGTTCGTTATGCCGTCTCTGTGAGACTGCATGTATGGACAGCGGCATTGGTGAAGACCCGGCTATTATAATTAGTGCAGACAGCACGAAGTTCATCTTCGTTGTTGAAAGCGACGGGTCATTGCCGGTGAAAGAGATCATTGAAAGAGCACTGCTGCATATCAAATCACGATCTTCAGATCTGATTGAAGCATTACAGGAGGGACTGTAAATGAATAAAACTAACCCACGTCTCGAATCCTTAATCATGATGCTTAAACGTGCATCCCGGGAGAACGAGGCAAACATCTGGCGTGAGATTGCCGGTCGTCTTAATACGTCCAGCAAGAATCAGGCAGAAGTGAACGTCGGTAAAATCAACCGCTATGCAAACGAGAATGAGATCATCCTGGTCCCGGGCAAAGTGCTCGCAGCAGGCGTGATTGGTACGTCAGTATCAGTTGCAGCTCTCAACTTCTCCGATGCAGCCCGCGAGAAAATAACTGAAGCAAAAGGCACCTGCATGACAATCGAAGAGCTTGTTGCAGCAAATCCGAAAGGAAGCCGTGTAAGGATTCTGAGGTGAGATGAGTATGGTAACAGTTATTGATGGAGAAAATCTCCTTCTTGGAAGACTTTCCAGTATTGTTGCAACCCGCATCCTTGCCGGTGAAGAGATTGCAATCATCAATGCCGAGAAGGTCATCGTATCCGGTGCCCGTGCAATGATCTTAAACGAATACCAGGTAACTCGTGTTCGCGGATCCGTTGAAGGAGGTCCATTCTTCCCAAGACGCCCGGATCACCTTGTAAAACGCACTATCCGTGGAATGATCCCCTACAAGACCCGGCCGGGAGCAGCAGCTTTCCGCCGTGTCAAAACCTACGTCGGTGTTCCGTATGAATTCAAAGGCGTAGAGGCAGAAGTTCTGGAAGACGCACACCGGAAACGGTTAAGCGGCGCCAGATACATATCTGTTGGTGAGATCAGCAAAAACCTTGGAGCAAAATTCTAAACAGGTGATCTAAGATGAAAATTATTAACACCAGTGGAAAAAGAAAGACTGCAATTGCCCGCGCCACCCTTCGTGAGGGAAAAGGCAGAGTTAGAATCAACTCTGTTCCTCTTGAAGTTTACGGCAACGAGATCATCCGTATGAAGATCTTCGAGGCACTTGCTCTTGCACCAGGATCCATCGACAACGTCGATGTTGATATTGATGTCTCCGGCGGAGGCGTCATGGGACAGGCAGAGGCAATCCGCACGGCACTTGGCCGCGGTATCCTTTCCTGGACCAATGACCCGAAGATCAAGGAAGTGTACCTCTCTTACGACAGAACACTCCTGGTCAACGACTCCCGTCAGAAGGAAGCGAAAAAGCCTCATGGACGCGGTGCTCGTGCACGGTTCCAGAAGTCTTATCGTTAAGGCACAGCATACAGAATATATGCGGGGATATCCCCACATATCAACAATTTAATAAGGACGTAAAGATAACTTATGATACCAGTTCGATGTTTCACCTGTGGAAAAGTAATTTCTACTGTATGGGAAGAATATCAACAGAGAAAAGCTGCAGGCGAGGATCCGAAAGAGATTCTTGATTCACTCGGGTTAGACCGTTACTGCTGCAGAAGAATGCTTATCTCTCACAAAGAGACTGTTGATGAGTTGTATCCGTACACGTGAGACATGAATGAATTGCGGGGTCGTAGGGTAGCCTGGACCATCCTATTACGTTCGGGACGTAGTGACCTGAGTTCGAATCTCAGCGACCCCATTTTTCCATTCTTTCTTATTTATGGATGTGATTTTCTATGAAATATACTCGTTATGAACGTGCCCGTATCGTCGGGGCGCGTGCTTTACAGATTTCTATGGGAGCTCCGGTTCTTGTAAAAACTGCAAAGATTGATCCTCTTGACATTGCGTTAGAGGAATTCGACGCTGATCGGGTCCCAATAACGGTGAAACGCCAGTTCGGTGACCGATCAGAGGTGCTGTAAGTATGACCGAAATTGCTGAGATCTTTCTTCGCACTATTCTCGACTCTCGCGGTAATCCAACCGTCGAAGCCGAGATATCCACTATTTCCGGCGGCTTTGGCCGCGCCTGTGCTCCGAGCGGAGCTTCAACAGGTATTTATGAAGCAAAAGTCCGTCCATGTGATGAGGCTGTTTTTGAAGCCAGGGAACACCTGATCCCTAAGCTTATCGAACTTGACTCGGCAGACCAGCGCGGATTTGATGAGACCCTTCACGAGATCGACGGAACGTCTGATCTTTCCGGGATCGGCGCCAACATCGCCGTTGCTCTTTCACTTGCCAATGCAAAAGCCGCTGCAAGTTCCCTCAACATGGAACTTTATCAGTATCTTGGCGGTGCGTTCGTATCTCAGACCCCGCTCCCGTTAGGCAATGTTATCGGCGGAGGCGCTCACGCAGTTGACGCAACCGATATCCAGGAGTTTCTGATCATACCGACCGGCGCATCTTCTGCAGCCGAGGCCGTATTTACGAATGCACTCGTTCACAAACGTATCAAAGAGATCCTTATTGCGCGCGGTAAGGGATGCGGCAAGGGTGATGAAGGGGCATGGGCTCCGCACATCACTGACCTTGAAGCCTTTGAAATCGTGAACGAAGCTACCACCAAAGTCTTTGACGAGACCAACATTGAAGTCCGCATGGGTCTTGATGTTGCCGCCTCAGAGATGTGGGATGCTGCAAGCGGGAGATATGTCTATAAGAATGCAAAGCTAACTACTGAGGAGCAGATTGCATACATTGCAGACCTGACCGAAAAATACGACCTGCTTTATGTCGAAGACCCGATCCAGGAAGAAGATTTCGAAGGGTTTGCACGTATCACCGAGGAAGTTTCCGGCCGTGATACCCTTATCTGCGGCGACGATCTGTTCGTGACGAATGTTCTCCGTCTGGAAGAAGGTATCAGAAATGATGCCTGTAACTGTGTTCTGATCAAACCAAATCAGATCGGTACCCTTTCCGACACATTTGAAACGATCAGTCTCGCCCGTGATTACGGGTATGAAACGGTCATGAGCCACCGATCCGGTGAAACGACCGACAATACCATCGCACATCTCGCAACAGCATTCGGCTGCTGCTTTATGAAGAGCGGTGTTGTCGGCGGAGAGCGCATTGCTAAATTAAATGAACTTATAAGAATTGAGGAGCATTTCTAAAATGACCGACAATGAACTTGGAATTGAATTAAACGAACCATTAGTATCTGTAGAAGAATATCTTGCCGCCGGTGTCCACATTGGAACCCAGCAGAAAGACAACGACATGAAAGACTTCATCTACCGTGTCAGAGCTGACGGTCTCTATATTATCGATATCAGAAAGACCGATGAGCGCATCAAACAGGTAGCAAAGTTCCTTGCACGCTACGAGCCTGCAAAAATCTTCGTCGTTACTTCCCGTCAGTACGGTCAGTACCCGGCACAGAAGTTCGCAGATACGATCGGTGCACTCTCCCACGTTGGCAGATTCATCCCCGGAACCTTAACCAACCCGAAACTCCCGAAATATGTTGAACCCTCAGTCGTCATCGTTACCGATCCGATCGGAGATGCTCAGGTTATCACCGAGGCAGTCCAGTCAGGTATGCCGGTCATTGCACTTTGTGATATCAACAACCGCACCAACAATGTTGATCTCGTTATCCCGACCAACAACAAAGGACGCAAAGCACTCTCTATGGTTTACTTCCTGTTGACCAAAGAGTTCCTCAGACAGAAAGGCATTGTCTCAGCCATGACGGTTGAAGACTTTGAGTCTGAGTTCTAACGCTGACAAAAGCCGAAGGCGACACTCAGCAAACAATAGAAAATCCCCCCCCTTTTTTTAGTGAACACATATTCGGATATGACATGATCTGTCACTGAGTGATAAGAAGACATTTAAAGAAATATCCCCTTACATAATGTAATCTCGATAATAATGTTTGACCAAGATAATATATCTCATTTATTGGACATCCTTGGAAACCGGAACCGCCGGCGGATCCTTGATCTTCTCCGGCAGAAACCCTGTTTCGTCACGGAAATATCCGATCGCCTGGTCATCAACCCGAAAGCCGTCATAGAACACCTTGCCATCATGCAGAAGGAGGCGGTCATCTCCAGTTATCAGGATGACAAACGGCGAAAATACTACTATCTCGTGAATGATTTCACTCTCTCGGTCCAGGTCACGAAATCCGAGCAGCCTCCTCAGACCGTCTCTCCCGAAAAAGGCGAGGTCCTCCCCCTTTCCGATAAGATCTGTATGATCCGCCGACTCCTTGACTCCAGGGAAAAACTCATTGAACACCTTGAAGCTGTCGAGAAGGATATCGATGAGATGATGAGTGATGTGATCGTGAACGGGAGAACAGTATTTCAGAACAACATCGAGGCCGAGCTTCTTCTCGCTTTGGTGTATGCCCCTCTAACGCCGATCGAACTCTCCGATACCAGCGGCCGAAGCATTCCTGAAGTGACTGCTGCCTTGCGCTCTCTTGCATCCAAAGGATATGTTCACTCGGAAGCGGGGAGATATACGCTGTGCGGGATCACGCATCATGCGCTTGAGACCACCGAACTCACCTCCTAATAAGAAATCTCTATAACCCTGCAAACAAAATACTACTGAGATGCGGTAATGGTCTAATGGCATGACAGGGGCTTCCCAAGCCTCTAATCCGGGTTCGATCCCCGGTTATCGCATTCGATTTTTATGATGCCTCATCACGCAATCAGCCTCATCGCCGAAAATCAAAAAGGTATTCTCAGAGATATCGGTTCGGTCTGTGCTGAACACAATGCGAACATCACTTCCATCCAGCAGGAAATACTTACCCGGGGGCCTGACAAAGGATGTGCATGGGCCGATATCGAGATCGAAGGGGGCGATGAAATCAATGCTGTTCTTTCAGAGCTTCGACTCGTTTCCGGGATTCGTGAGGTCGTTCTTCACGACACGTTTGGGGAAATATTTGGAAAGCGTGTCATCATCATCGGCGGAGGCGCCCAGGTCGCCCAGGTCGCAATGGGTGCCGTGAACGAGGCTGATCGGCATAATATTCGCGGAGAACGCATTTCTGTCGACACGATCCCGCTTGTCGGGGAGGAGAATCTGGCACGTGCCGTTGAAGCAGTCGGCCGCCTCCCCCGCGCCTCGATCCTTGTTCTTGCCGGCTCATTGATGGGCGGCGAGATAACCACGGCAATTAAATCCATCCAAGCAGACGGCATCCCGGTGATTTGCCTGAAAATGGCAGGGAGTGCCTCGGATGCTGCTGATCTGGTCGTTACCGATCCGATCCAGGCCGGGGTCATGGCCGTTATGCATATCAGCACTATCGGGGTATTTGATATTGAAAAAGTAAAGGGGAAAGAGTTCTGATGATAACACCAACAGAAGAAACCAGAATAGAAAAAGCCGTCCGTGTTTTATTCCGCGACGGACTTGTCGTATATCCTACAGAAACGGTCTATGGACTCGGTGCAGATGCTTTATCGGAGACTGCGGTCCTCAAAGTATATGAAGCGAAACAACGGCTTCTTGGAAAACCGATCTCGGTCGCCGTTTCCGATATCGATATGATTTATGGCATTGCCGATGTCAGTCCGTTTGCGGAACGGTTCATCAGCAAATTTCTCCCGGGTCCGATCACGATCGTTCTGCCGGTGAAAAACTGTATGCCGGGCGACTTGTCCGGGGGGACAGGCACGATCGGTATCCGGTATCCTGATCACACCCTCGCTCTTGAACTGATATCCATGTTCGACTGTCCGATTACCGCGACCTCGGCAAACATCTCCGGTGAAGTCTCGCCGATCACGGTAGATCAGGTCAACGTTCCCCATGATTATCTGCTTGACGGCGGTCTCCTCCGCGGCATTCCAAGTACGGTCGTTAACCTTGACACAAGGAAAATCGAACGTCCCGGCGCAATGCTGGATGAGATCGCTCATTTCTTTATAGAAAACGCGAAATGAAAAAAACATACTCAGTATCCGGCATGACCTGTTCGGCCTGCTCTCTTCATGTTGAGAAGGCCGCAAAAAGTGTGGAAGGCGTGAGATCCGCCTCAGTGAACCTTCTGGAAAATCGTCTGGTCGTCGAGTCGGACGATATTTCAGATGATCAGATCAGACAGGCCGTACGCGCAGCCGGATATGATCTGGTTATGGGCGATCCCCCCCGGGAAGGATCTCTTCTTCGCCCGATGAAGATCCGGCTCATCATCTCTTTTGCTTTTCTTATTCCGCTTATGTATCTCTCTATGGGGCATATGTGGGGTTTCCCTCTCCTTCAATGGACCCATGATCCGGCAAACGCCGGGATATTTGCCCTTCTCCAGCTTGCACTGACCATTCCGATTGTCATCGCGAACAACAAATACTACACATCCGGCATCCCGGCACTCTTCCGCCGTGCGCCGAACATGGACTCTCTGGTTGCTATCGGCTCGCTTGCGGCGCTTACGTATGGGGTCTATGCTATCTATGCTATTTTCTCAGCTCTTTCGATAGGTGATCTCTCCGCAGCCAGTATGTGGTCTATGGATCTCTACTTTGAATCAGCTGCGATGATTTTGTCACTCGTTACGATCGGTAAGTTTCTTGAGGCGAGATCAAAAGGAAAAACCACTGAGGCGGTCAGAAAACTTATCGACCTTGCTCCAAAAACTGCAACGGTTCTTCGTGACGGGGTTGAGGTCATCATCCCTGCCGAACAGGTGGCAGTCGGCGACGTAATCGTGGTCAGACCGGGAGCAGGCATCCCGGTCGATGGTACGATAACGGAAGGTTCTGCGCCGATCGATATGTCGGCATTGACCGGCGAAAGTATCCCTGTCATAAAAAATCCGGGAGATATGGTCTCCGCAGGAACGATCTCTCTTGGCAGTTTTACGTTCCGGGCGGAAAAGGTCGGCGAGGACACGACACTCGCCGCGATCGTTGAACTCGTCCAGAATGCCAATTCATCAAAAGCCCCCATCGGAAAAATCGCCGACAAAGTGAGCGGGATATTTGTCCCACTGGTCATGACCATCGCCGTTCTTTCGGGAGCGGTCTGGTTGCTTCTCGGCGAGCCGTTTACCTTTGCTCTTTCCATTGCGATATCGGTCCTTGTCATCTCCTGTCCATGCGCTCTCGGCCTTGCCACACCGGTAGCGATCATGGTTGCGACCGGGAAAGCGGCTTCTCTTGGCATTCTGATAAAATCTGCAGAATCTCTCGAGACGGCAGGTCGTGCCGACACGATCCTTCTGGATAAGACGGGAACGGTCACGATAGGAAAACCCGAGGTCACCGAGGTCATCACGCTTTCCGGGACCAGAGATGATCTTCTCTCGGTCGCCGCTTCGGTCGAATCCGCATCAGAACACCCTCTCTCGAAAGCGGTCATCACTTATGCTGAGGAGAATGGAATCACCTTTGTCAAAACTCAGGAGTTCACCGCGGTCCCGGGTCGGGGCGTCTCTGCTTCGATAAATGGGAAGATCTGTTATGCCGGAAATGCCGCTTTCATGGAAGAGAACGGGATCCCGCTCACTCCTGTCAGCGTCACCGGCACCCCGCTCTACTTCGCGAGCGGAAATGAACTGCTCGGCGTCATCTCCGTTGCCGACAAGATCCGTCCAACCTCCAAAGCTGCCGTTGCCGGACTGCAGGCTCTTGGTCTGGATGTCGTCTTACTGACCGGAGATACCCATACGGTAGCTGATTCTATTGCCCGGCAGCTGTCGATCGAGAACGTGATCGCTGAAGTTATGCCGGCGGAAAAAGAAGGTCAGGTCAGAACTCTGCAGGAGGCGGGTCATCATGTCATCATGGTCGGGGACGGAATCAATGACTCACCCTCTCTTGCGAGGGCCGATGTCGGTATCGCGATCGGAGCGGGTTCCGACATCGCTTTAGAATCCGCCGATTTCGTTTTAATGAAAAGTGATCCCTGGGACATCGTCTCGGCGATCCGTCTGAGCCGCGCCACGCTTCGAAACATTAAGGAGAATCTCTTCTGGGCATTCATCTACAACACGATCGGCATCCCTCTCGCAGCCGGTGTTTTCTTTGTGCCGTTCGGCTGGAAACTCTCTCCCGGGTTTGCCGCTCTTGCGATGAGTCTGTCTTCCGTATGTGTGGTATTAAATGCTCTAAGGCTCAGATTTTTTACATCCGAGATCCCACCTACTTCTAAAGAGGAAACCATGAAAAAAGTACTTACTATTGACGGTATGATGTGTAACCACTGCAAAATGAATGTTGAAAAAGCTCTCTCCGGAATCCCGGGAGTTGTTTCCGCGGTGGTGGATCTCAATGCCAAAACCGCTACGGTGGAACTTTCCGGGAATGTTTCCGATGAAGAGTTTACTCGGGTGATTTCCGAGTCAGGTTATACGATTCTGTCTATTAACTGATAAAATCCCCAAAAATATTTACGTTTCTATTATATGTTCCAGAGCAAATAATACTATTAGATTTTTTTACCGCTTGATCGGAGGATAATTTTTTGACATTAGACTACTCTGAAGAAAATAAACGTTCGCTGTATGAAGGACTTCTTTATGGTTTCAACCGGGCGGGTGAGAGTTCACCTGCAGTTGCATATTATGGAAGACACATTTCATTCAAACAGTTCATGGATGAAGTCCATGCGATTTCAGCGGCCCTGGTAAAACACGGTGTAAAAAAAGGAGATCATGTCACCATTTTCCTCCCGAACATTCCTCAGGGAGTTCTCGCTATCTATGCTGTCAACCGGATCGGCGCAATATGCAATATGGTCCATCCCTTATCCCCTCAGGAAGATATCGACTCCGCCCTCAAACTCACAGAGAGCAAAGTAGTTCTCGCCTGTGAGATCAACGAGGGTCTCCTTTCCGGGAAAAATATCGAGGTCATCCGCTGCAGAACCTCAGGATACTTCCCGTCAAATCTGAAAGGATTTGTTCTGGACAAAGGATTCCGGTTTGTCATGCGCAAATATCCGAAAGTGCAGAACGTCGCGAAGATCACTCTTTGGAACGATCTCCTTGCTGAAGGAAAGAAGCTGATCAAATCAGGTTTCACGCTCCCCGCAGATGATGTGAAGCCGGATGATACCGCGGTGATAATGTACACCGGCGGAACGACGGGTGATTCAAAGGGTGTCATGCTCTCGAATTATGCGGTAAATTTCATCTCTATCCAGCTTCTGATCGACATAGGTGACGGCAAAACCGATGTGGGTGACGGATTTCTTGCGATCCTCCCGATATTCCACGCCTTTGGTCTGGCCGTATCCGTTCATGCGCCGCTTATCTCCGGAATGAAAACCGTTCTTGTACCCAGATTCGATCCGAAAGGATGTGCCCAGCAGATATTTTCCGAGGATGTTCTTTTCCTTCCGGGCGTGCCGGCACTTTTCGAACGCATGTATCCCTACTTTGAAGATAAAGATCTCTCGAGGATGAAACTCATGGTCAGCGGAGGTGACCGCGTCTCCGAAGAACTGGCAAATAAGTATAATGTTCTTTTGAAGAAGTCCCATGCTGATATCCTTTTCAGGACCGGTTATGGTCTGACAGAGGCCTGCGGTGCCTGTTCCCTTGTTGGAAACGAGTATGATAAACTTCCGACGGGCTGCGTCGGGACCCCGGTCACCGGAACAAGAGTATGTGTGGTAAAACCCGGTACGACCGAGGTCGTACCTGACGGCGAGGAAGGCGAACTTTGTTTCATTGGTCCCTCGGTTATGAAGGGATATTACAAGAACGAAGAAGCCACAAAGGACATGCTTCGTCTCCACGATGATGGAATCGTCTGGCTCCACACCGGCGATCTCGTTGTGATCAGAAAGGATGGGAACATCTGTTTCCGTTCCCGGTTTAAGAGGCTCGTGAAGGTGAATGGGTATAATGTCTATCCGACACTCATCGAGGAAGCGATGCAGGGCCACCCTGATATCAAACAGGTCTGCGCCGTTGCAACTCCCTGGAAGCTGGACCGGAAGATCAAACTGTATGTTGTTCCGGAAAAGCCGCTCGGCTCCTTTGATGCGGCAGAAGAGGAGAAGATCTTGATCGATTATGCCAAAGAGCAGATGAACCGCTGGAGTGTCCCGGTCAAAGTGGAATTCGTTTCTGAACTTCCCATGACGAAGTTTAACAAGGTGGATTACCGTCTTTTGGAAAAACAGGAACTTTCACGGGCAAACGAAAAAAAGCAGGCTGAGTAATATCATGTCACGTCCTGTATATAGAAACGATGCAAAAACGGAACTGGAGTATTCGGATGAGACAAAACAGTCCCTGTATTCCATGTTCAACTATGGTGTGGAACATGCCGGCCGTGAGGCTGTGGCCATTCAATATTTCGATAACAGGGTCTCATACGGGGAACTGTATGACCTTGTCCAAACCTGTGCCGCAGGCTTTCTTGAGCACGGCGTAAAAAAAGGAGACTTTGTCACCCTTTTTCTCCCGAATATCCCGCAGTGCGTAATTGCAGTTTACGCTCTTAACAGAATTGGTGCAATATGCAATATGGTCCACCCTCTCTCACCCTTATCTGAGCTGGAGAACGCGATCAACCTCACGGACAGTAAACTCATCCTCACCTTTGAGCTGAACGAAGGTCTTGCAGCCGGCATGGATGTCGATATCATCCGGTGCAGGACACCCGGCTACTTCCCCGCGGGTCTCAAAGGATTTGTGATGAAGACCGTGTACACCCACTCTGTCCGGAAATCAGCGAAGGCATCGGCACGGGTCACCGAGTGGACGGATCTTCTCGCAGAAGGTGAAAAGAGGCTTCTCTCAAAGCCGCTCCCTCCCTCTGATGTGAAAGCAGACGACACGGCAGTCATCATGTACACCGGGGGAACGACCGGACCCGCGAAAGGCGTCATGATCTCGAACTGGTCGGTGAATTATGTCACGACGCGTCTTCTTCTGGAGAACGTCACGCACACCGCCCATATAGGGGACGGATTTCTCGCGATCCTTCCGCTGTTCCATGCATTTGGTCTTGCTGTCTGTATCCAGGCCCCGCTTTCGTCAGGGATGCGGGTCATGCTTTCTCCCCGTTTCAATGATAAAGAGTGCAGTAAACTTCTCCTGAAGGAGAAGGTCGCCTATGTGATCGGCGTGCCCGCCATGTATGAGCGGATGTATCCCCATCTGAAAGGACACGACCTTTCCTTCATGAAACATGTGGTCTGCGGAGGCGACTGGGTGAGTCATGATCTCGCATACCGGTATAATGATATTTTAGGTAAGGACAAGGGCGGTGCGGAGTTCCGTCCAGGCTACGGTCTTACCGAAGCCTGCGGAACGTGTTCTCTTACCCGAAATCAGTATCATGCTTTTCCCGAAGGGTGTGTGGGGATCCCAGTCGAAGGAACGGACATATGCCTTGTGAAACCTGGGACCTGTGAGCCTGTTCCTGAGGGTGAAGAAGGAGAGCTGTGCATCCTGAGTCCTTCGCTGATGAAAGGGTATTATAAAAATTCGGAGGCGACGAGTGACGTTCTCAAACTCCATCCGGACGGAAACATTTGGCTCCATACCGGCGATATATTCGCCATCGGCGAAGAGGGCAATCTCTGTTTCAGATCACGTATCAAGCGTCTGGTTAAAGTGAACGGATATAATGTCTATCCTCCTCTGATCGAGGCGGCGTTCGAGGGCTGTCCGATCGTGGCAAAAGCTTGTGCAGTCGGATTTAAGTGGCGGGATGACCGGCGGATCAAACTCTTTGTGACGCTTAAGCGGAAGATGGATCATGCTGAAGCAGAAAAGCAGATCCTTGCCTATGCAAACGAGCACCTGAATCACTGGAGTGTTCCAAAGGCGGTCGTCATTCTTGACGAGATGCCGATGACAAAAATGAATAAACTCGACTATATGGCTCTGCAGGACAGAGAATAATTTCCCCCTTTTTTTTACGTAACTGGTCTGTCAGCGTTTCACAGGGAAATCCATTACCCTCTCTATGGAGGTACTCCTGCCGATAAAAAATCACTCTCGTTTGTGAGCGTATTTTTATATGACCGCCAGCTATAATATGCTACCATCCATATAATAATGGTTCATGTCAACCCGCATATATAGAAATGATTCCATCACCAAACTCGAGTATACGGATGAGACGAAGAGATCTCTCTATACCATGCTCACCTACGGTGGAACCCATGCAGGACCCGAAGCGACCGCTATTCAATATTATAATAATCATATAAGCTATCCAAGTCTGATGGACCAGGTACATGCCTGTGCTGCAGGATTTATCCTTCACGGAGTGAAGAAAGGCGATTTTGTCACGATCTTTCTCCCCAATATCCCCCAGAGTGTGATCGCAGCTTATGCAATAAACAGAATAGGTGCGATCTGCAACCTTGTTCATCCGTTGTCAACCGGGGATGAACTGCGTTATGCGGTGGAGCTTACCGAATCAAAGGTCGTTTTGACCTTCGAACTCAACGAAGAGCACTGTTCCGATCTCAATGTAGAGGTCATCCGCTGTAAAACTCCGGCATACTTCCCTTCAGGCATAAAAGGGCGGATCATGAAAACGGTTTACAACCACACGGTTCGTCATGCCAAAAAAACCACTGGAAAAGCAAGTGAATGGGATGCGCTTCTTGCTGAAGGCCGCGAGTCCCTGAAAACCACGCCTCTCCCGCCGCACGATGTACGGGCCGAGGACACTGCCGTTATCATGTACACCGGAGGAACGACCGGTCCCTCGAAAGGTGTGATGCTTTCCAATTCCGCCGAAAATTATCTGGCAACCGAGCTCATCTCTGACTATGTTCAAGGCAATCCTCACATCGGCGACGGGTTCCTTGCCGTCCTTCCGATCTTCCATGCGTTTGGTTTGACCGTCTGTATCCATACGCCGCTTGCATCAGGAATGCGGGTCCTTCTTTGTCCAAAATTCGATGCAAAAGAGTGCGCGGGTCTCATCGTCAAAGAAAAGATGGCATTTCTCTGCGGTGTTCCTGCGATGTATGAACGGATGTATCCGTATCTCAAAGGTAAGGATCTCTCCTGCGTCAAGCATCTGGTCTGCGGGGGAGACCGGGTCACCCTCGATCTCGCCTACCGGTATAACGATATTCTTGGCAGAGAACACGGCGGTGCAGAGTTCCGTCCCGGCTATGGTCTGACCGAAGCCGGAGGGGCCTGCGTCATTACTGATGTTCATTATGCCTCATTATATGAGGGCGGCGTCGGTGTTCCGTTCAAAGGAACCGAGATCTGCGTTGTCGTGCCCGGCACTACTGATGTCCTGCCAAACACCGAAGAAGGAGAGCTGTGTATGATCGGACCGGCCGTCATGACCGGATACTACAAAAATCCGGAAGAGACAGCTGCCGTTCTCCGTAAGCATGCAGACGGCCGTGTCTGGCTCCACACCGGGGACATCGTCTCTATCGGTGAAGGGGACAACATCAATTTCCGGTGCAGGTATAAGCGGCTGGTCAAAGTTAACGGCTACAATGTCTATCCGCTCATGATCGAGGCTGTCATGGAAAAATGCCCCGTCATCTCCCAGTCGTGCGCCATGGGGATCCCATGGAAGGCCGACACACGAATCAAACTCTATGTCACTCTTTCGAAAAAGATGGATCCTGAGGCTGCAATAAAAGACATCATCGCCTTTGCGAAAGCGAATCTGAATCACTGGAGTGTTCCTGTCTCGATTTCGATCCTGGATAAAATGCCTCTTACCAAAATGAATAAAACAGATTATAAAGCACTCGAAAAACACGAGTAACTTTTTTTTTCAAAATTTTATAAAAAAAATTATTTTATAATTGAAGCTTTAATAGCAGTCAGTCCTGCCGCAGTCAGGTATGCAACAAAAATCAGGAACGCCGCTACATAGCCGTATGCCGCCGGAAGGACATGCGGAAGAGCGAGAAGCAGTATGGCAAATAAAATAATTGCCGAGATGCCGATAATCACATCGAGTATCCAATCTTTCATATAAGTACATTGTGCGTCGTGACTCTTATCCCTTTTCATATCTAATATATAGGCATGGAAAAAACCGAGGCACTCATACTCCTCAAACAACACATCACCTCCCCCTCACTTTTGGGTCACTGTCTCTCGACTGCGGCCGTAATGAAAGGTTTGGCAACTGAGTTGGGAGAAGACGCTGTCCTTTGGGAAACAATAGGCATCCTTCACGATATCGACTTTGAAGAAATACACGAAGATATGGAAAAGCACGGGATCATCGGATATGAGATCCTCTGGCTCGCAGGCGTCGGGGACGAGATTGCTCTCCCGATAAAGCGTCATAATCACATGATATTCGGTTCAGACTACACAACGCCTGTCGAGATATGTCTTCAGGTCGCTGACAGCGTGTCCGGTCTGATCGTCGCCTGCGCACATGTCAAAGGGGGAAATATCACTGACGTGTCGGTGAAGACGGTCACGAAGAAATACAAGACCCCTTCGTTCGCTGCAGGATGCGACAGAAAGAGGATCGCGCTTGGCGATGCCCTCATACCGAGGGAACGGATGTATGAGATCGCCATCAATGAGATCACCGCAATAAAAGACGAACTGGGGCTGAACTAATGTCTGCTCAAGCTCAGTCATCTGTTCTTCGCGAGCTCCAGAAAGCCCACGGAAAAATCCTCGATGTCTCGCGCTATATCATTCCGAGAGATGACCTTGCGATCGCCTATGCGACGGTCAATTCTACCGACCAGAAAGGTGTGGCGATCGCCCGGGGAACGAGTGTCGGTTTCGGTGTTGATGAGCCGATCGTTCGGACCCTTCTTACGGTCCGGCGCTTTGACCCAAGCATTCGTTCCGCTGCATGCATCCGGTATGAAGATGATATCCTTCAAACCACGATCGAAACACTGCGGGACGTTGAAGTGTATGACCCGGAAAAGTATCCGGTAGGCATTTCGACTATGGACTGGGGTATTGCTTCTATCTGCAGAAAAGGTGTCCCGCTTGCTATCGCCTGTGCTGAATCCTCCCGCGGACCCGGCAGGATATACCTTCTTGGGACCACTCCGGATGAAGTCGCAAACAGAATACTTATCATATCTCAACGTCTTACATATATAGACATCTGAGGAATACTCATGGGAATCAAGCCAAGTTATATCAAATCAATGGGCATCGCCCTTCTCGAACAGCACGGAAAAAGCTTCAATGGCAACTTTGATGACAACAAGAGAGTTGTTTCTGAAATTACCACTATTGAGAGCAAAATGATCCGTAACCGGGTCGCAGGTTACGTTACCCGCAAGGTTAACACCACTCCCGTACGCCGGTAACTTTTCCGGCTCAATATCTTTTTCCAACGTCTTTTCGTTATTTTATGTACTTATTGGTCTAGAGATCCGCAGGATCCCTGCACTGAAAAACAGATACGCTTTCGTCTAAAAAAAAGTTGAGAGAAATGGATCGTTCAGGGTCCGGGCAACTATAGTATATTCCTGAATTTTCAGAGCTGGAAAACATCTCCGTGCCCCGGGCAGATCGTCCACCGTCTTCCCTGCATCATTTCATATGCCGCATAACGCTCTGCTGCCGCTTTTTTCGAATCTTCGTTCACACTGCCGCCGGCAAGAATAGCAGGGTATCGATTGCTTCTCAGCTGTTCGGGCGTGAAGCCATCCGGATTTATCAGAATATCGCCGGTGAAGATGAGACCAAGATCATTTTCGAGAAAGATCATCGAACCTTCCACGTGACCGCCATAACCTTCGTAGATCGAAAAGGTGAGGCCTGCTGCTTTCAGGTCGCCGATATGTGAGAGAGGGAGCGAGTGATCGGGTTTGACCGAGTCCAGGAGGCTGATGTTTGCTAAAGATGGTGTTGTATATTTGGTCAGCATCACCACCATCTCGTAAAACGGAGCACGAGTCGGATTCTTGACCCGGTAGTTTGGAACGCCGGTCTTTTCCCGCGTGAAGTTCTCCAGACTGGTTGCATTCAGATACACGCAGTCAAAAAGATCCATCGCTCCCATATGGTCCATATCGATGTGGGTGATAAGAAGTTCGGTTTTCTTCTCGGGAAATTTGGGGTAGAGCGAGAGGACCGTCTGCTTCAGCTCTTCAGCATAACAGGGAAAACCGCTGTCGATCACCAGAAATCCTGCAGGTGTTTCCAGGATGTAGGTGTTGCTTCCGCAGGGCGGTTCGATCCTTGTGACCTGAACATCCCCGATCGCCTGTTTTGAGATTTTGGGAGTGTAGCCTGTTCCTTTGCTTTTTGCTATGAGATCTGCATACCCGCTGATAGCAGAGATTATTTTTTCCGGCTCCTCTTTACTGTGAGACTGGAGAATACCATCGGCACAATTGAGAAAATGGTCTCTCTCTTCGTCTGTAAAGGAAAACATTTTGGCTATTTTATCAGCTTTGTCGGGGGGGAACAGATTATTCATTGTTTACAGTAAAGGGACGGGAGATAATATGAATATTATTATCGGAAAAAAAGGGTTGTTCGAAGGTCAAATACAGGTGTATCCGCCATCAACAAGAGTGATCGTCCCGGCGGTATAACCTGCCTCATCGCCTTTGGGAACTCGCGTCCGACCATAAAGCATAAAGACGGCTGGAAAATACCATCTTTCCTCGCAAAAATGATCATCCTATCTCGGATGAACAGAAGTATATCATCAGATAAAAAACAGTCAAAAAAGAATAAAGAGATTCGGGTTAGAGAATTCCGGATATCTCCGGTGATCCCTGAGGTTCTCCCGTTTCTCCAGACATAAGCCGGATTATGTTTCAGCTGCCTTTAAGGCGGCTGCAATCGCGGCTCTTGCTGCAGACTTTCCCTTTGATCTTTTCATACGGAACAGTTCTTCACGTTCCATTTCGTCGAGCCGCATCTTGATAAAGTTGCGGGCATCGATCAACTCCGGAATCACCTTGTATTCCAGGGCATTCACACGGCGCTTTGTACTTTCGATCTCGTCTAAGAGGCGCTTCATAGTCGTCTCAAGTTCGGCGGAGAGAATGATACACTCCACTAACTCCTCGAATGCGTCAGCAGCCTCATCGATCGCGGCGGACGTTCCAAGAACGCCGTAACCGCGGTTTGTGAGAGACTTCTTAACACTCTGGGCCTCGATCTTGGGTACAACAACTCCCATAATGTTCTTGCTTTTGAGGTTGATCACCGGGTTTTCAGATGCTGAAAACGCCGCTGATTTCACTCCGATACTTCCATCCACAGTTTCTGCGATTGCAATCATTTTCTGTGCACGTTCGTATTTTTCGGCAAGTTGATTTTTGAGATCTTTAGCTTCCGCTAATACCTTGAAGAATTCAAGGATAAGTCCGTCGCGCTTCATTTTCAGAAGCTTATGTCCCCGCTCCGAGAGTTTGATACGCTTTTTAAGGGCGATCAGCTCGGATCTGGTAGGCTTCACGTTCAGCGCCATGACTTAATCACTTCCTGTAGTTCGAGTGGTACTTCTTGATCAGGTCACGGTCGATACGCTTCTCAAGTTCGCTCTCCGGGAGCTGGGTGAACATACCCCATCCGACATCGAGTGTCTGGGCAATGGTTCTGTCCTCGTCAGATCCCTGACGAACGAACTTATTCTCGAATGCATCGGCGAACTCTAAGAATTTCTGGTCGCGCTCTGAGAGTGCGTCTTTTCCGACAATGGCCACTAGGCCGCGGAGATCGACACCTTCTGCGTAACCGGAATACATCATATCAGAGACCTTCTTGTGATCGTCACGGGTCATGCCTTTACCGATACCGAGGTTCATCAGACGTGACAGAGACGGCAGAACGTTAATTGGCGGGTAGATACCTTTACGGTGTAACTCCGGGGAAATAACGATCTGTCCTTCCGTAATATATCCGGTAAGATCGGGGATCGGGTGGGTGATATCATCACCGGGCATCGTCAGGATCGGAATCTGGGTAACAGATCCTTTCAGACCTTTGATGATACCTGCACGCTCGTAGAGAGATGCAAGATCGGTATACATGTAACCTGGATATCCACGGCGACCCGGAACTTCTTCGCGGGCTGCTCCGATCTGACGAAGTGCTTCACAGTAGTTCGTCATATCGGTCAGGATAACCAGCACGTGGTAACCAAGCTCGTATGCAAGGTACTCTGCGGTGGTGAGTGCAAGACGCGGGGTGACCGTACGCTCGACAGCGGGGTCATCTGCAAGGTTCAGGAAAACGACTGCACGCTCAAGTGCACCGGTCCTCTCGAAGTCTGCCATGAAGTAGTTTGCTTCTTCACGGGTGATACCCATTGCAGCAAATACTACAGCGAACTCGTCGGTGGATCCGGGAACTTTTGCCTGACGGGCGATCTGCAGAGCGATCTCGTTGTGCGGTAAACCGGCAGACGAGAAGATCGGCAGTTTCTGACCACGAACAAGGGTGTTCGTTCCGTCGATGGTGGAGATACCGGTCTGAATGAAATCTCTCGGTGTTCCACGTGCATACGGATTGATTGCTGCTCCGTTGATGTCAAGACGTTTGTCGGGGATGATAGCTGGTCCGCCGTCGATGGGTTTTCCACCGCCGGAAAGGATACGTCCGAGCATGGTCTTTGAGACCGGCATCTTGAACGTTTCACCAAGGAAACGGACACCGGTATCACGACCAAGACCGGTCGTGCTCTCATAACACTGAACAACGACTAAATCGTCGGAGGTATCAAGAACCTGACCACGTTTCATCGTGCCGTCGGCAAGAACAAGGCTGACCTGCTCTTCGTAGCTGACTGGTTCTGTCTTCTGAACAAAGAGCAGAGGTCCGGCAACTTTAGAGACTGTCTTATATTCTTTCATGTTTATGCCCTCAGTGCCTTGAATTCAGCTTCCATGCCTGCGTAGATCTTGTCGAGGACCGGTTTGTAGTCCTTAGTGAACTTGACCTGCGGCATTTCGTTCTTTGATTTGATCGTAAGGATCTGTGACGGCGGGACGCCGGCAGCCTGTGCGGCATATGCAAGGTCCGCATAGGTTCTGATCATCTTGAACATATCAAGCTGTTTCGGCAGATCGCAGTAGGTGTCGACCGGGTCGAAACCGTTCTGCTGAAGGAACAGTTCACGAATCATTCTGGCGACTTCGATAGTGATCTGCTCGGTTTCCGGTAATGCATCGGATCCGACCAGCTGCACAATCTCGAGCAGTTCGGCTTCCTTCTGGAGAACTTCCATGAACCAGCCACGGAGTTTGTTCCATTCGGGTGAGACCTTCTCGTCGTAGTAATCATTCAGCTGAGCCATGTACAAGGAGTACGACTGCAGCCAGTTGATTGCCGGGAAGTGCCGGCGGCGGGAGAGGTTTGCATCAAGTGCCCAGAAGACTTTGACGATACGAAGTGTGTTCTGCGTAACCGGTTCGGAGAAATCTCCACCGGCAGGGGACACTGCACCGATAACGGAAACAGAGCCTGATCCTCCTGCGAGGGGCTGGACAAGTCCTGCACGCTCGTAGAATTCGGAGAGTCTGGACGACAGGTATGCCGGGTATCCTTCTTCTCCGGGCATCTCTTCAAGACGGGAACAGATTTCACGCATTGCTTCTGCCCACCGGGAGGTGGAATCTGCCATTAATGCAACGTCGTAGCCCATATCACGGAAGTACTCTGCAAGAGTAATACCGGTGTATACGGATGCTTCACGGGCTGCCACAGGCATGTTGGAAGTGTTTGCGATGAGAATCGTTCTCTCCATAAGGGAGTTTCCGGTTTTCGGGTCCTGGAGTTCAGGGAACTCAGTCAGAACTTCGGTCATTTCGTTACCGCGTTCACCGCAGCCGATGTAGACCACGATCTCAGCGTCGGACCATTTTGCCAGCTGCTGCTGGGTAACGGTTTTTCCGGATCCGAATGGTCCGGGGATTGCTGCAGTTCCGCCTTTTGCGATCGGGAAGAGTCCGTCAAGGATTCTCTGTCCGGTCAGGAGAGGGATGCTCGGGCTGTGTTTTTCCACGTAAGGACGCGGGACACGGACCGGCCATTTCTGCATCATGGGGAAGGATTCGCCGGAGTCGAGTTCAATGACGATCTCATCAACGGTGAAATCTCCTGCATTGATCTTGGTGACCTTGCCGCCCTTTGCGAGTGGCGGTGCCATGACCTTGTGCACGATACTGCGGGTTTCCTGAACTTCACCGATGATCTGACCGGGAGCTACTGTGTCCCCGACATGGACGACCGGTTTGAAGGTCCATTTCTTCTCGTGATCCAGTCCTGGTGCGGTAACACCGCGTGCAATGAAGTTACCCATCTTCTGGATGAGCACTTCGAGCGGACGCTGGATACCGTCGTAGATACTGGTCAAGAGACCCGGGCCAAGCTCGACTGCGAGCGAAAGACCGGTGTTTGTGACGGGTTCACCCGGGCGAATGCCCGTGGTAGATTCATAGACCTGAATAACGGTGTCTGCACCGTCGATCTTGATGACCTCTCCCATCAGTTCCTCGTTTCCGACCTTGACGACATCATACATATGTGCATCAAGATTAACTGCAGTGACGACTGGTCCTGCAATTCTTTTGAGTATTCCTGGCTTGCTATTTACTTCCACAAATCAACACCCACCGAACGTTTTATACGCTCCCTCAGGGAGAGACCTGCCTCCTGCCCACCGATCGTCACGATGGTCGGTTTGACAGAATTTTCAATGATTACCTGCAGGCGACGCGGGATCTGGTCAAGGTCCGTGCTTTGCAGCACAAGTATTCCGACATTTGCATCATCAAGTACCTTTGTAATGGTCTCGGCAAGTTTTTCGGGATTTTCGGCAGAGTAGGTCTTTTTGATACCAGCGAGCTGGAACCCTAAGACGAACTCCTTCTTTCCAATTACTGCGATTTCCATTTACATCACCAGGTACTTTTCGAGAATCTCTGCACTAAGGCCTGCTTCTTTTCCACGGGCAATGGCACGGAGATTGGATACTTCGTACTTCTTTCTTTCGAGATACACCAGAAGCGGCGAGATTGAGAACGGATTCCGTTTCGAAACTTTATCCATCTGATTGAGCTGTGCTGCAATCAGGGCGCTTTCGATCGAATAAATCGGTTTCTTTTCACGCATTGATTCAAGTGCATCAAGGAGCACGGTGACTTTGATCTTCTTTTTCAGCGAATCGACGACTTCATCGGTGCTTTCAACACTGCTGAGTCTTTCGAGCTCTTCAGGTTTGAAGGAACCGCCGGGGATCCAGATGTTCTGCTGGGCTGCGTTGTCGCCGCCCTGTGCACGCATTCTGAAAACACTGGTGATGTTTTTGATGTCGATTTCGAACATGACATATTTCAGGAACGGACGTCCGCCCTTCATTCCGCCACGTGCTGCTTTGATCAGCGTTGCATAATAGTACTTGTACAACTCGTTTTCGAGTTTCCCAAATGAATGGGTCTCGAGTGCTTCGCTGAGTCCTTCGCTGAGGATCGCGGAAAGCTGCTTTATCGGCAGCTGTTCGACGATACGGTCAACTGACGACTCGGCGACAAGCCGGTCCAGTGTTGGTGCATCGAGTGCACCGGCCGGGACAAGTACTGCACGGATCTTCCCATCGGAAAATCCGAGTTCTTTACCTCGCAGGATACTCAGAATGTTCTGTATATCCCACTTGTGCAGGTAATCACGGGTAAATCCTTTCATCTCTCCGGGAGCCAGAGCGATAACGCGCTGATACTCCTTTGCAAGGTTCCAGGACATGGCGTTTTCAATGAGATCCACACCTTTAAAGGATGCAGAGAGTTCATCGATTTCGCGTTTATACTCCAATTCCTCGATGAGTCTTGTGAACTCAGGGAGACCCATGTTCAGCATGCGAAGATATTCTTCCCGGGGGATGAGCTTCGCTTTGCGGACCCGCATGCGGGTTGAGACATAGATATAGGGAGCAATTCCGCTCATTACCTCAGTCATTGTTTACCTCATCCGAACAATATCTCCGATGCATTTTTCAGACTTGATTCCCAGACTTCACCCATAAAGGTCTGGTATGAGAAGTCAAGTGTGAGCTGACCATCGGTACTTTGTACAACGACACCGCCTGCGATGTCGGTGATTCCTCCAAACGTAAATCCGCTCAGGGTTTTTAAACTGCTTAATGCCTCTTTTGCAGATTTTTCGTCGCGTGCGTTTGTGAAAACGACACCGACTTTGATCTGCTTGGCAGACTCTTTTAAGAGTTCGCGTACAGCTTTTGCATGTACGTCTGCCGGAAGATTAGCGATTTCCTCGGCGGCACTGCTGTAGACCTTGTCAAGAAGTTCCTTTTGTGCGTTTAAGAAATCACGTTTCACGACCAAATTGGCGCTGGCGACTTCACGGATCATCATCCGTTCGGTCTGGATATCAGCGTCTTTTTCGGCGGCGAGACGGATCTCGTTTGCACGGAGGTTTGCTTCGTTGACGATCTCTTTAGCTTGTGCCTCAGCTGCGGCTTTTAAGCCGGCAGCTTCGCGGTCACCCTTTGCTTTGATTTCGTCTACTACTACCTCAAGTCCCATATCAGACTGCTCCGCTTAGACGAAGATCAAGAGCAGTGCGATAACGAGACCGAAGATAACGACGGTTTCCGGAAGAACGGTGAAGAGTAATGCAAGACCGAACATTCCACGGTCTTCTGCGGTTGCGCCGACTGCGGCTGCTCCGATACCCATTTCACCGATACCGGTACCGACACCGGCGAGACCTACTGCGAGACCTGCACCGATTGCGGTGTATCCAGATGCCAATGCTGTTGCTGCTTCTACTGTCATAGATTCGATTGCCATTTTTTTATTCCTCAGAGAATTTTCGTTTAAGTCCAAAGGGCTTGTATATGATTCCTCCGCCCTGGTAGAATTTGGTAAAGAATTCGACATAGTGTAAACGAATCGGGTGTATAGCCCCACCAAGAATACCAAGAGCGACGTTGAGTGCGTGACCTAATATGAGAATTATGACACCCACGATAATCAATAGTACACCAACAACATCGAGGTTCATCGTGGCCGGAGTGATGAATAAATCAAAGGCCATGAAGTTAACCACCATTGCGATCGCCACGGATGAAAGACCAACTGCAGCAAGACGGCAGAAGGACAGCATGTGGGAAAGCGTGTTTGTTGGGAGTTCCATCAGGTCAAGTGGGTTCTCTAATGCGACGAACACACAACCAACGATGATCATAATTGCACCTATTATTCCAGCAATGGTCGGGATTCCGACGAAAGTGGGAAGGGCAAAGGGGAACTGGCAGTATTCGTTTAAGTCAACCACACTGAAGATAAGTACCAGGATGCCCCACAGGATTAAGTTCCAGCCAAACTGGGCCAGGATTGCTTTTGTCCGGTGGCTTCCTGGGTGATCCATTCTGTAGTGGTTGATCATTCCGAAGAAACGGCCAACACTGATGTAAATTACACCAAGAATAACTGATATTATCAGCAGTTCGATGACTTGGGGCATCGCATGTTCCATGCCGGCACCTATTGGAAGGTGGCGGGAGAAAATGATCGAGTGCCAGGGGAGACTCATTCCAAAGACTTCACTATAGAGAAGTCCGAAGATGCTCGTTGAAATAGCTGCTCCAAGAATAATGATGAAGGCTTTCATACCCATTTCGCCCATCTTCAGTAAAGTCTTACGAAGGACGAGGGCAAGAACCAGGTATAAAAGACCGTATCCCAGATCTCCGACAATGAATCCAAAGAGTAAGGGGAACATGATCGCAAGGATGATGGTCGGGTCCAGCTCTTTGTATTTTGGACGGGAGTACAGGTCCATAAATAATTCTGCGGGCTTTGCAAATGATGGATTGTTATATTCCACCGGGATCGCTGTATCCTCAACTTCTGAGGAGTCAACGACTACATAAACGCGTTCACCAGTTGCCTGGTTAAGTGCCGCGGTGACTTTCTCCACTGTGTCGGCCGGGATCCAGCCGTCAATGACGAATGCTTCGTCAGTGGTTGCAAATCGAAGCGGTGCTTCGGCACGTTCCACATCGCATGACAGTACTTCGTCGCAAGCGGCGAGTAAGTCTGCGTATTTTGCTTTGAGTTCAACGATCTTCGCGGTACAGTCTTCACGGACCTGTGTCTCTTTGTTCAGTTCGACAGTGTATTTCTCCACTGCAGCCTGAACGGTGCCGGATTCATCCGGCAGGGAAACACTCTGGAAACCTGTATCGGCCAGTTGTTTTTCAACGTCTGCGGCATTTTTGCTCTCAACAAAGACGACTATGAAGTTTCCGTCTTTTCCTGCCTGATAATGTTTTTCATGCGGGACAGAGATGTCAAGGTCATGTTCTATGGACCCTGCAAAAACCGTCAGATTCTCGTAACCCCGGTAGAGATCTAGCTCAAGGGGCACGAGGGAAAATGGTTTAAGTTCGTTGATACGCAGTTCACATTCCCTGATACGGGACTCTGCATTCGATCGCTTTACCGTGAGACTGCTCACTTCTTCATCGATTTTCGGAAGTTCGCTATCTATTGCTGCTCGAATCGTTTCTGCAGGACGTTTCTGGACTGTGCTTTGCGTAGCTGGGGCAGTCTGGAATACGCTCTCAATTGAACGTATTTTCAGCAGGTCATTCGAGAGATCGCCGGCGTTTCCAAAAGGAACGCCGATCTTAACTCCTTCAAAACCTTCTTTACCCTGTTCTACAAAATCGGTGATGTGGAAAATCTGGTGACGATATAATTCGGTCACAACTGACGCCATTTGCTCTTTGCTCGCGGCAATTAACAAATGGGTCATCGGTCTAGGCTGAAACATGCAGTTTCTCCTTGAACCGCTCTACGAATAGCGAAGTTGCCTGCGGGAGCTTTTTGCTTCCTGCGTTGATCAGGTTATCGGCGTCTGCCTTCCCCTGAGTAACGATAGCGGCATGCTTTGCTGTTGATACATTCCGTGCATCTAAAAGTCTCTGCTTTTTGTAATCCTCGGCAATGGTAACTGCCTTGGCAATCAGGTTGTCAGCTTCGAGTTTTGCGTTTGCAAGTGTCTGCTCGGCGGCACTCTCTGCTGCAGTGATTGTGGATTTACTTTTTGCTTCGGTTTCTTTAATGCTTTTCAGAACCTCAGTTTTCATCCAACCCTCCTCTCACGGCATATATTATTTGGTAACGTATATGTTTATACTTACGTTATTTACCTCGCGCTTCCCTCTGTTTCCCCTCTCATATACGGAGAGCAGACACGTACATCAGAAAAAAAGGACGACCGGTTTCATGAAAGGGTTTTGGGTTTTCCTTTGTGGAAACAATATCTACAAATAGATTGCCCTCCGAAAGTTTACTATGAATACACCGGGGAGAAAAACCGTTTCAGTTTTGATTTTAGCTCTTTTAGTTGTTGCATCCATTCTGACGGCCGGGTGTGTGGGTCTGGTGAATCCGACCCCGAATGAGATAATGATCCGCGGGAATGTCATCTCGGTCGACCCGACGTATGTCGACGGGGCGTTTATCTGGAAGCTTCTGCTGGATCCAAACGGCTATGAGCCGGAGATGATCGCTGCAGTGGACGGATATCTGATTCCGGCAAATCCGGTTATCGAGCTTGGGGCGGGTATCGGAGCACTTACGGCATACATGAACGATAAGCTGACGATGTCGGTGAATCAGGTGTCGGTCGAGCCGAATCCCTATCTGATTCCGTCGTTAGAGAATACAAAACAGGCAAACAGTCTTGGCGTGACGTTTGTGCAGAAGGCGATCGGGTATGGGTCGGATACGGTCGCGATCTCGGTGACTTCTGATATCACGAACAACCGTATCGTACGGTCGGACGGCGTGCTCGTAAAATCCGTGGATGTGGAGACGACCACTGTTAAGAAGCTTGCTGAAAATGCGGGTTTTTCATCGAATATAACGCTCGTGATGAATATTGTCGGGTATGAGCATTCCGTTGTTCAGTATGAGGCTTTGTTCCTGAATCAGAATGTGAGCACAGTGATCGCGGCTGTGTATACCGACGGGAAGAACACGCCGGATTCGTTTTCGGAAAAGATGAAGCTGATCGGGTTTACGGAAAAGAGCCGGCAGGCTACGGTCGATAACGGATATATGGTGATGGTGTTCACGAAATAAAAAAAGGGTGGGGGTTACCCCACGACCATATTATTTTCTTCGGCAATTTCGATAAACGAATCTGCCAGATATTCTGCCTGTGCAGTTGTCAGTCCATAGGTGTTGAACTTCCACTGTTTGGTGACACCCGGCATTATGCCGGTGATCCCCCGTTTGTTTAAGGCACTCGAGAGGAAGAAGCCGCGTTTTTTATGGGTTTGTGCGACTATGTCGAATGATCCCGCTGTGTCCATTCGGGTAAGGGTGTGTTTTCTCGGATATTCCGAGGCAACTTTTGTTCCTTCGATGGAAAGCAAGGCGTCGGTAACGATCTTGTGGTTTTTCAGTTCCTCGTCGAAGTGGTTGACCCGCTCTTTCACCCGCGGGAATGAGGCGATCAGACTGACTGCCGGGTCGCCCATGAGCGAACAACCGAGGATCCCGACCTGTTTGATGCCGAATTTTCTTCCGGTCAGATTACCCTGGATCTTGGTTGTGCGAAGCACGATCTCTGCATACTCATCGGTGGTCGCAAGGACGCCGGACGGGGCGGGTGCCGCCATACTTTTGTGCCCGGATCCGACGACGAAATCGACGCCGAGTTTTTTGCCGTTTACCGGCAGGACCCCGACGGTGTAAACTCCATTGTAGAGGATCGGGATATCATACTGGTGAGCTACTTTTGCAATGTTTTCGACTTCATGCATGTTTCCATACATAAAATCGACCGCATCGACAAATACCAGTTTAGGGGCATATCCGAATTCGCGTATGGCGTTTTCGATCGATTCCGCAGCTGCGTCGGCGGTGATGTGGTGATCGGGGGTCGGTTTGATTTCCCGGACGACGCCGTTCACGACCTCGACGGATAAATACGCAGTGTAATGCCCCATCCCGGTCATGATGACCGGCTCGCCTTTTCCGACGAGTGCTCCGGTCACCTCCTGGAATGCCCGCCGTGCTCCCGGAACGAGTTGGATCTGGTCCATGCCGAGCCATGCGGCTGCTTCGGTGTGGAAGTCCGCGATCGGCGGTTTAGTTACATAGTCCAGGCGGAAGGGTTTATGACAGTTGTCACAGACGGAGTAGCCGTCTCCCCATGCGATGACGGCTTTCATCGCCTCCGGGGTGAGTCTGCCGGCTGCCTGGATCGGATCAAGGTTGATCGAGGATTCTTCAACAGCACGTGTCTCTATCTGCCCGGCGCATTTCATAGAAGTTCACCTTCGAGGATCTCAAGTTGTTTTCTGATGTTTTCGACGGTTTTTTTCGTGCGTTCCTTCTGTTCATCGTTGAGATGATGCAAAGGTGAGGTCTCCCGCAGGGTGACCCGTATGTCGGTCAAATTAAAGAGACCGGTGAATACTGCATCTATCGCTTTTTGTGACATTTTTCATGGAGTATCTGCATTTTTCCCCGCACAGATACGATGCGGTTTTTTCAGAAGGGATAAGCCAGGTGCCTGAATTGAACAGGCGTAGAACTGCTCTGCAGGCAGTCGCGTTACCACTCCGCCAACCTGGCATTTCTACAATTCACAGTGTGATGTTCACAGTGTGAATAATACATATGCGGTTTTTGTATTTAAAATTATCGGGAATTCTGCCGGGCAAAAAGTGTTTTTCGGAGCATCGCGACCGATTTCCGGGCCGCACGCGTAGGGGTCCCCTTGTCGGTCTTTATGATAATTTACATATTCTAAAAAAAAAGAAACGACGCACCGGTCGGGATTTGAACCCGAGTCATAGGCTCCGGAGGCCCATAGGATATCCTGACTACCCTATCGATGCAACTGCGATAGATTGAACGCCTTAGTATATTGCACTTGAGAGTATTTATACCTGGGGTGAAAGGATCGTTTTCAGATCATCAACACTCGTAGCAATGATATCCGCCCCCGCGTTTTCCAGCTCCTCTTTTGTGCCGTAGCCGAACAATACGCCGATCGAATCGATGCTAGCGTATTTCGCGCCGAGCATGTCGTGCATCCTGTCCCCGATCATGACAGTGTGTTCGAGATCGGTTATGCTGCAGCGGCCCAGAACCGAGAGGATGATCTCGCCTTTGTACGTTATCGTGTTGGCCAGATCGCTGCCGGCAATGCAGGTAAAATATTTCGCGATCCCGAAGTGTTCGAGCACGGTCTCTGCAAACTGCTCGACCTTTGCTGTTGCGACCATCAGGGTTTTGCCGTTCTCTTTAAGGGACTTCAGCAGGTCTTCGATCCCCGGAAAGACGCTGTTTTCGATGATGCCTTTTTCCCGGTAGTATTCGCGGTAATAGTCGACGGCGATCTTCGCTTCATCGCGGGAAAGACCGTAGAACTCCTGAAATGATTCGATGAGGGGCGGCCCGATGAACTTGAGCAGCTCGCTCCTGTCCGGTACCGGGATGCCGTATTTTTCGAGCGCATAGATGACGGAGTTGGTTATGCCGAGGGCGGGGTCGGTGAGTGTTCCGTCCAGATCAAAAATAATATTGGTGTAGGTTTTCATACCCGGGATCGTTATTTTTTCTGTTGATACTGATGCCAGATCCTGCATGCTCCTTCGTGGGAGACCATGCACGGACCGACGGGGACCCGCGGGGTGCAGGCTTTGCCGAAGAGTTTGCAGTCCGAGGGGTCGGCGAGACCTCGAAGGACCCGATCACAGATGCAGCCGTCCTTTTTGGTGATCTTTTCATAGACCAGGTCGAACTTTTTCTGGGCATCGAATGCTTCGAACTCGGGCTTCAAAACAAGACCCGAATCAGGAATGACCGGGAACCCGCGCCACTCGACGTCGGAGGGAGTGAACACGTCTTTCATCAGTTTCTGCGCTTTGACGTTTCCTTCGTAGGTCACGACGCGGGGGTAGGCGTTTTCGACTTTTGCCTCGCCGTTTTTGATCTGCTCGGCAAGCATCAGAAGGCTGAGGAGGATGTCTTCGGGTTCGAATCCGGCGACGACCTGCGGGGCTTTGAACTGTTCATATTCATGGTATCCCATGACGGCGCAGACATGGCCCGGGAGAATGAATCCGTGGAGGTCTGCTTCGCCCTGTTCCATGAGCCATTTCATTGCGGGAGGGACGAGCCTGTGAGAGACGAGGATGCTGATGTTCTCGGGCGGATTCGTGATGAGGGTCGCGGCGACGGTCGGGACGGTGGTTTCGAATCCAACAGAGATGAAGACGACTTCCTTTTCCGGGTTCTGGCGTGCGATCTCGACAGCTTTCGTTATCCCCTGGACGATGCGGACGTCGCCTTTGACGTGTTCGAGGGAGGTCTTGGATCCGGGGACCCGAAGGAGGTCTCCGTAGGTGCAGACGATGCAGCCCCGCTCGGCAAGTTCGCATGCAGCATCTATCTCTCCCTGAGGGGTGATGCAGACCGGGCAGCCGGGTCCCATCACGATCTTCATTTGGGGAGGAAGGACGGATCGTACGCCGTATTTTGCGATGGCGGCTTCATGGGTGCCGCAGACGTGCATGATCCTGATGTCTGTATCCACTACCTCGGAGAGTTTTTTTGCAATATCCGTGCCGAGCGTCATATGTATGTATATTGCACGTCACTCCACATAATCACACCTCTTTTTACTGAGAGAGGCGGGATGTCCGCTGGGGCGGCCTCAGCTGAGGCGGATCGACGGCTCAGCCGGCGATCTTAGCCGAGCAAGGCTTTGCCTTGCGACCAAGTCGCTAGACTTGCGAGTGGGGGGAGGAGCCCGACGCGGTGAGGAATCCTGTTCTTTAATCAATAGATGGGGGAGCTATTTTCCATTCGCCTGTAACTCTTTTATTTTCTGGATGAGTTGTTGTTTGAGATCGTTATCATCATCCCACCGGATGGTATTTCTCTGGGCAATATCAAAATGGAGAGGATCTATTTCTTTATCGTACCATGATCTTTTGCATGTCTGGATAACAGGGATTTCAAGCCCGTCTGCGTATCCGGTTTCGTAATATACGCCGTGATTTCTGTATGTTAAGTCTGAGATGACAAAACGTGCATTTAGAATTCCCTCTCTAATCGTCTGCGGGATCCAGCCGTCACCGGCTTTTTCATTGACCGTGAATGCTTTCAGTTTACCGCATTTCCGACAGGCGGGTTTGATTGCATTTTCTAATGCCGAGTCGAGATCAGGACTGTTAAATTTCATTGCAACAAAGACGTTTTTATTAGTGATGTTGAGTTTCCGTATGTTTCGTTCCAGGTGTTTTCTGAGATTTGGATGAATGAGAATTTCAGCAAGGTATGTTCCGGTGAAATCCGTTTTATCATCTATGATGACCTCTATAAACTGAGTTCCGCGGACCATCGTATATCTGAAATCAGCTCCTTCAATATAGGAATGATTGAATCTGGCACCATCCAAACGTGCCAAATAGAAAACTGCGTCTTCAAGTTTTGAGGAAAGGAAATCAGCTCCATCCAGACGTGCCAAATTAAAATTCGCTCTTTCAAGATTAGAATTATTGAATATAGCACCTTTCAGTTGTGCGTTATAAAACTCTGTATCCTGAAGATATGCATCGGATAAATTAGCGTCCGTAAGATCTGCATTATTAAATTCGGTGTTCTCGAGATGTGCATGAGAGAAATGGGTGCCCTTGAGATGTGCTTCCAGAAATTTGGAGCCCTGAAGATGTGCATTACGGAAAAAGGCTCCCTCAAGATTTGAATACATGAAATTAGCTTTCTCAATAAGTGCCTCGCTAAAATCAGTTCCGATGAGAGTTGCGTTAGAAAGATTAGCTCCTGAAAGATCTGCCTTAAAGAACGTAGCTCTCTCAATATGGACCTGATAAAAATGGGCGCCCTTGAGATGTGCAAATAAGAATTTTGCTTCGTCAAGACATCCATTGATGAAACAGGTTCCTTCAAGATGTGCACCCCTAAAATCAGCGTCCTCAAGATGTGCACCCGTAAAATCAGTACCCTCAAGATGTGCACCAATAAAATTGGCTCCATCTTGAATTACATTGGTAAAATCTCGATATGTAAAATCTGGTCGTATAATATCAGAATCACGATCAAACAATTTCCCAATTTTTTCTGGATCATATTCCTTATCTGGAAAAATCCTCACCCATTCAGATCTCAGATATTCCTCATACCCCTGATTCCACTCATCTATCCTTTTATTTTTAGCACACTCGATCAAAAAATCAAAACTCAGCTTATCATACAGTTCTTTCTTCGACCCATCCGGTCTTTCATCCACATCCACCATAATATCATAGAATAGTCCTTCCCTCATGATTATTATACCTCAGAACCTGCTCAAGATGAGAATGGAATATCGGCAGAGTGAGACTTTAAATGAGACCATAAATGAGACTATAAATGAATGTCGCGATTATTCGTGGTGGGATTTCTCATGCATCCACACCCGGAAAACATCCTTTTCTGTATGGATTCCCCGTGAAAAAAGAAGAGTCTATGGACTCAGATTCTGGAACATGATCGCCATTCTGGTGACTAAAGCTGCGAGAATCGTATATCCAAAAATTACCTGAATAAAGATAATGAATACGGGAAAAAGCGAAAGGGTCGTTAGATCGATGCCCAATATGCCAAAGGGAACCAGGGTCGTCTGCATGTACGCTAAGAGGAGGTCATTTCCAGAGGAAAGGATCGTTCCGTGCAGGAGATCTGCATCACGAAGTGCGAGATAGAACATCGTGAAGATAAAATTCGAAAACAAAAAGGTAAACACAATATCACGGGTACTACTGCCATAATCGGAAATTTTCCAGAATACTTTCGCCGGTATCACGAGCATTTTATTATCTTTATACCATTCTTCCCAGCGAATCTCACGGATGTTTCGTTCGAGCTGTGTTCTAAGTCCCGGAACAATGCGGGCTGATGAGAGAGACGTTCCGGTGAAATCGGTTTTTTTATCTATGGTGTTGTTGGTAAACAGAGTATCCCCGTTCACTGTGGCCATAATGAATTTTCCTCCCTGAAGATATGCACCTGAGAAATCGGCGCCATCAAGATGCGCAGTTGTGAAATAAGTTCCATTTAGATGGGCATTCCAGAAATAAGCTCCTTCAAGATGGGTATTTATGAAACTAGCTCTATCCAAATTTGAAAATAAAAAACAGGTACCATCAAGATGCGCAGTTTTGAAATCGATTTCCTCAAGATTTGAATGTAATAAACGGGCTCTTTCTAGATGCGCATATGAGAAATTAGCTCCTTTAAAATTTGCACAGGATAAATTGGCTCCTTCAAGATGTATCCCTGAGAAATTGGCTCTCTCCAGAATTGCATTTTTCAAATTTTTATTTGGAAAATCAAGTCTTACAAAATCAGAACCATTATCAAACAATTTTCCCTTATTTTTCGGATCATATTCCTCATTCGGAAATAACCTCTGCCATTCTGATTTCAGATATTTCTCATACTCCTGATTCCATTCTCCAATCTTGTTATTCTGAGCACACTCAACAAGATATTCAAAACTCAGCTTATCATACAGTTCTTTATTCCACCCATCCGGTCTTTCATCCACATCCACCATAATATCATAGATTAGTCCCTCCCTCATGATTATTATACCTCAGAACCTGCTCAAGATGAAAACAGGAATCGGGAGAGTGTGGACACATGAGATATCCCACCGCGAATAATCGCGAATCTCCGCGAATCGCATTTTTCCTGTTCCGCCCTCTTGACCTTCGGTCGCGTCACTACGCTCCGCCTAATCGGCTCCGCGTGGTCGTGACGGCGGAACGAAAAATGCTGGAAAACCCGCGTCGCGGGTTTTCTCTTCATCAGAGATATCTTTTTATTACCTGAAAATAGAAGAGGAATTCATGGATACTGGTGTGGATAATCTTGATATTCTCTATCCGGAAGAGGTTCGAAAAATTATCGGCTGTGCGATGACCGTGTACAATACGCTCGGGATCGGCTTTCTGGAGGGCGTGTATCATGACGCTTTGGAGGTGGAACTCGGTTTGCAGGGCATTCCTTTTGAACACAAGAAACACCTGGATGTATTCTACAAAGGAGTGAAACTCCCCGGTTTCTTTGAGGCAGATATTGTCTGCTATGGAAAAATCATCCTTGAATTAAAAGCGATATCCCGATTGACTGAAATTGATGACGCACAACTGATCAACTATCTGAAAGCTACCGGAATCCAGGTGGGTATTCTGATGAACTTTGGGAAGAAAGGCAAACTCGACTGGAAACGGTTTGTCTACACGAACGATCTTTACTTCAAAAAGGAGAATGTACCATAATAAACAGAAGAAAACCCGCGACGCGGGTTTTCCAGCATTTTCCACGCTGGCGTTCCGGCCACGCGGAGCCGATTAGGCGCAGCGTAGGAACGCGGCCGAGGAGTGAAACGACGAGGTCAAGAAGACAGCGTAAGGAAAATGCGATTCGCGGAGATTCGCGATTATTCGCGGTGGGAATTCTCATGTTTCCACACTTATCCCGTACACGAAAACGAAGTACACCCAAAAAAACGAAACCCAACTTACCCGCAGTTGATGACCTCATCCTCGGTCACTACATAATCCATCCGGGCATCGTACTCCTCCGTCGGAATACATTCCGCCTCCTGACAGGCATACGCCATCCCGATCCGGGGGATAGCCGGATTCGCTTCAAAAAAGCGGTCATAGTATCCCGCACCGTAGCCGAGCCGGTGCCCTTTTCGGTCGAAACCGACCATCGGCACGAGGACCGCGTCGATCGAGGATGCCGGGGCGGGTCGTTCTTTCGTCAGGGGTTCCGGGACCTTGAATGTGCCCGGTTCCAGCTGATCCATCGACGTGAGATACGAGAGCCGGAGCGTATGGGTCTCCTTCTCGATGATCGGGACGAGCACGGTCTTTCCTTCTTCCAGAAGGCAGTTGATGATCACCATCGACTCGACCTCCGGATCCTTCGCCACGTAGGCAAGGATCGTCTGATAGGGTTTCAGGAGTTCCTGCAGCCGGCAGGTGATATAGTATCCCTTCTCCCGCCGGTCGCCTAAAGACAGAGCTTCGCGTCGTTCCTTAAGTATAGTGCGAAGCTCTGCTTTTGTGGTCATTTCCTGTTCGTTTTCCGCACGCGGACGGCAACGCCGCGGTTCGAGCGTTTCATCTCGTCCGCGCCCATCGTGGTTTTGCCGGTCGCCTGATAGCCTTCGCCGCCGACGAACACCTCGTCGCCTTCACGGATATTCGGGTCGCAGTCGGCGATTCCCGGCGCAAGGATATCTCCCTGCGGGACGAAGCCGTCCGAGATCCAGACCCGGTATCCGTTGATGTGCTTCCAGCCTTCGTGGGTCGGGCGGAGCAGACCCGTCTCCGGGTCGATCGAGAAGAGCTGGGTCTTCTTATCGTAGATCTTCTGGTTCGGGTACCGGCCTTTCGGGAGCCAGCCTTTCGTGTCGACGAGTTCGCCGAACTGCCAGAGAAGCGTGCCGCGGATCGGATCCGTCCGGCGTTTTCTGCTTGCGCGAAGCGTGTCGTTCAGGGCACGGAGCGAGTCCTGGGAGAGCGGTTTATCGTCATTACAGGTGAACTCGAGTTCCACGCCGGCAGCCTGTGCGGCGGTCTTCGCGACCTCTTTTGCCCCGCCTTCCAGATGGCAGATGACTCTGTCATACCGGTGCTTCGTGAGGTAGGCGGTAAGGTATTCGACCAGGATCGCGGACTCTTCCTTGTCCCAGTATCCGGTCACCGGCACATCATAGTGGCCTGCCGGATAGATGAGTTCGAGTTCGCGGGGGACGACGCCTAAGGGCGAGGTCACGATCACTTCATGGGCACGGCCGTCAACCACGCGGGAGAACAGCTGATGGGATCTCGAGAGCGAGTAGGGTTTTCGTGCGGCGCACGGAAGAAGGACGCAGACATCGGTTCTTGATGGAACGAACCGGTTGATGACCCTGTCTTCGAAGAAAGCGATCTCGGCACGGGTCATCGACTCGGAGGAGTTTGCGAGGAACCGGGAGGAGCGGACGACCGGAAGGTTTGTGGCAAAGCCCGGTCTCCTGTCGACGTGTCTGAGAAGAGAGACCTGCTCGGCGTGGAGTCTGCAGCGCATCTCCATGAATTCGCGGAGCTGACCCTGTTCGATCCAGACCCTCGCAAGAGCGATCTCCTTTTCGAGAGCAAGACGGTTGTGGAGTTTCAGGTCGCCGGCTTTGCAGCCCGGGCAGTCGCAGATGCCTTTTTCCATATAGGAGGCATCGAACTCGCCTTCGGGCGTGCAGAACTTTTTCTGCACGGTCGCAAGATCGACCGCGGTGTAGTCGAAGAGGTCGAAGCCGAGATAGATCAGCGAAGCTGCGTTCGAGGGAAGACCGCATGCGGGGGCATAGCGTGCGGCGTCCGGGGGACAGACCGCGAGCAGTTTTTCCATGTAGTCCGCATGGCGGCGTGCGTCGGAGATGACCGTGTTCCAGTTGCTGAACAGGAGCACGCTTCCCTCGACTGACTCGCTCTGCGGGTGAACGGCGGTCGGCTCTTCGCCTGCGACGAAGTATTTTTCAAACTCGGATTTGCCCGCGGACGGCGGGAGGTTTGAAAACCCGCGTTCTTTGAGCGAGGGGAAGATCGATTCGGTATCGAGCACCGCGGGCGTGCTGATGTTTTCCTCGTCGGAGAGTTTCAGGTTCCCGATCCGGGCGTTTCCGTCGCGTTTTCGTGCATCGAACAGACTCATGTGATGACCTCGGCAGCGGGGAACTCGGTTCTGAAAAGTTCCGCCCATTTCTCGGTCGTAGAGATGGTGACTTTGGTGTCGGGGTTTGTGGCGAGCAGTCCTTTGAGGCCCTTGATCCCGTACTTCATCATCTCTTCGTCCCATGCGGGAACTTCGGCGGGTCCTGCGGGGAAGGTCTCGGCAAGTTCGTAGGGCAGGGGGCCGAACGGGGGCTTGAACTCGATGACCTCTTCATAGATCCGCGGTACTGGTCCGCCGGCTGCAATGAGGGAGACGTCCGCGAGTTTCACGCGGGGGATCATCTCATGGTAGTTTGCGACCTCGGTCCGGCGGCAGGATTCGCTGCCCCGGTAGAAGAACCGGCGTTTGCTGGCTCTGTCGAGGTGTTCGATCTCGTCGACCCGTTCGAGGAGTCTCCGGTAACCGTCGAGCAGTTTCGGGTGTCCTCTGCAGCGTTCGTCGACGAGTTCCCAGAGTGTTCCGTCCTGGATGGCGGCACGGATCCTCGAGATCTCGGCCATGGTGACGGCGAGGTTGTGGTAGGCGAGGAGCTTTTGTTTGTCTGGGGATTTTTTCAGCTCTTCGACGGTATGACTGCGGCAGACGGGGCAGGCGCACGGCAGTTCGCTCATCTCGTCGAGTTTGAGCGTTCCGTAGGTGGTGATATAGCGTCCTTCTTTTGCGTAAAGCGCGTAGGCGGCTGAGTCGAAGACATCGCATCCGAGCGCTGCGGCGAGGGCGAACATGGAGGGGTGGCCGGCACCGAAGAGGTGGACACATGCCCCGGGGTTGAGTCCCTTTTTCGCGGCGATGATGACGTCGACGAGTTCGCGGTATCGGTAGCTTTCCATGAGGGGGACGACGGCGCCGATCGGGCAGTAGGCAAAGCCCATGTCCGAGACGGTTTTCCCGGCATATTCACGGAGGTCTTCAAAGACGGCTCCCTGGACAGGACCTGAAAGGGGGGCGTCGGGACCGAAGATCTCTTTTGCCTCTTTCATTCTGGCGTTCGTGATCTCCATCTGGGCGATGACCTCTTCCCTGTCGGTGTCGGGGTGGGTGGGGATATCGAGCGGGACCCAGATGTCGCTGCCGATGTCTCTTTGGAAGGAGAGGGTCTGTTCATTCGTGATATCAACACTGCCGTAGACGGACATCTGGAAGGATCCGGAGTCGGTCATGATCAGGCCGTCGAAGTCGAGGACTTCGTGGAGACCTTTTTTGAGGGCGGGCGCTCTGAAATCTTCGCTTTTGGAGAAGATGTAGGCGTTTGTGATGATGCCTTCGACGCCCATCTTTTTCATTTCGGAGGGCGGGATTATCTGAAGGTGAGGGTTGACGACCGGGAGGAGTGCGGGGGTTTTTATGACTTTGTCGCCGGCTTTGAGTTTGCCGACGCGGCCTGCTATGTCTTTATGGATGACTTCGAATGTTATTGCCATGGGTTATTCCTTGAATATCTGTCCTTCAAAGGTAAGAATATTGCATGATGCGCTTGTCCATGCGTCAGGGTGGAGACCGGCTTTGTTGCAGGTCTCGCGGAGGAACTCTACGGGCCCCCATCTGTATTCGACGGCGACCTGGGGAAGGAGGAGACCGGTGTGTCCGTTCATTTCTGCGATGAGCCCGTGGCGGCCGACGATGACGGCGGCGGGGCGGCGTTCGGGGGCGCATTCGAGAAGGGTGGGCTGCGTGAGGATCGTGACTTCGACGCTGATCTCGCTGAGTTCTCCTTCGTTTACGGGGTAGAATCGGGGATCGTCGACTGCGGCATGTACTGCTGCTTCTTTAATCGCTTCGCCTAATGCCATGACAGGAAAAGGAAAGCCGATGCATCCTCTGAGGTCGCCGAATTTGGTGAGGGTGACGAAGATGCCTCGTTTTTCTGTGAAGATTTCGGTGAGCTCCGGTTCTCCATGGGGGGTTTTTCCGGTTACTGCGGACTCAGCGTAGAGTCGTGCGAGTTGAAGGGCAAGCTGGCCTTCGGTCTGACTGAGAAGATGCATAATCATGTAGGTATTGGGTGTCAAAGGTGATGAACTAAGTGGCGAGCCGTCCCGTAGGGGCGGCTTCAGCTGAGCAAGTTTTCGAAGGAAACTTGCGAATGCGGGTTGGATGCGAGCGAAGTGAAGCAGACGACCCGGAGGGGTGACCTTAGCTGAGGCGGGTTGGACGCTGAAAGCGGACGACCTCAGCGGAGCAAATCTTTGATTTGCGACCAAGTCGATAGATTTGCGAGCGCGGGTCACTTCACCGCGAATTATATTGAAAAGGATTTGGCTGGGTGTGGATACATGAGAAAAAACCAACCGCGAATCGGCGCGAATCTCGCCCTTCGGGCTCTCAGAATCGGATTTGCTTCTCCTCACTTGAACCCGGCGGGTCTTATCGTCCCGCCGGTTCATCCCTCATCGGGAGCGTTCGGGCAAATCCTGTCGCCGCTCCAGCGGCTCCTGTGAGGAATATTCAGAGTGTTTATTTATATGGGAGAGATATAGGGAGATTACCATTGGGTGGCTTTGAAAAGAAAAGATCCGCTCCCACCCAGCCGACCTTTTTCTTTTCGTGTTTTTGTGTGCTTTTCGATTTCGCGTATTGGCTTCTTTTGTATGGTACAATTCACGCAAGGCAAAGCCTTGCTCTGCTAAGGTCGTCCGCTTTCAGCGTCCAACCCGCTCATCACACGAAATGCACGAAATTCACACAAAAACACGAAAAAGAAAAAGATGAGATGGGTGGCCCTCTGAAGTACCCTCCCCCGTCCCTCGCAAGTCTATCGACTTGCTCAGCTGAGGTCGTCCGCTTTCAGCGTCCAACCCGCCCCCACACCAAAAAGCACCAAAATCAACGAAATTCACGAAAAGGGGGACAGGGGCGGAGGATTGGGAGAAATTGGGTGGCTTTGAAAAGAAAAGACCCGCTCTCACCCAGCCGATCTTTTTCTTTTTCGCGTTTTACCTCTATGAACGCAATTCTCTCTCCAAAAAATAACTCGAAGAAATCATTAATATACGATACTCTCCTAATAAATGATTAGGGCAGCGTTTCCTTATAGGAATCGTCTGTCTCGTCAGCCCACGAAGATCTTGATGCGATTTTCATGGGCTGAACTTCCTTTCCTTTCGTATTCCGGGAAAATCGTCCCGCCTTTCTGTAGTGTTCTGTTTTGAGCGGGCCGACCCGTAGGGGCGGCCTTAGCTGAGGCGGATTGACGGCGCAGCCGGCGATCTTAGCGGAGCAAGTTTTCGAAGGAAACTTGCGAGCGCGGGTTGGATGCGAGCGAAGCGAAGCAGACGACCCGTAGGGTACACCTATTCCGGATCTTTTTCTTTTCGTGTTTTGGTGTGCTTTTCGATTTGGTGTTATGGATCATGAACGCAATGCCGTATACAAAAAGTAACTCAAAGAAACCATTGATATACGATACTATCCTTATAGATTATTAGGGCAGCATTTCCTACCAGGAAGCGTCTGTCTCGTCAGTCCATCGGGAATCCTAATCCTATTCACTATGGGCTGATCTTCGTTTCATTAAGTATTCCGGGAAAATCGTCCCGCCTTTCTGTAGTGTTCTGTTTTGAGCGGGCCGACCCGTAGGGGCGGGCTCAGCCGATCTTTTTCTTTTAGTGTTTTGGTGTGCTTTTTGGTTTCGTGTACGGGATTCTTTTTTGATGAGCGCATCCATCACACGAAATGCACGAAAAACACACAAAAACACGAAAAAGAAAAAGATGAGAAAGGGTGGCCCTCTGAAGTGCCCTCCCCCGTCCCCCACACGAAATATACGAACTCGCAAATCAAAGATTTGCTCGGCTGAGGTCGTCGACTTCGTCGCCAACCCGCCAACGAAATTCACGAAAAGGGGGACAGGGGTGGAAGAATGGGGGGACTGGTAAGCTCAGAGAAAAAAGGAGCAGGCCGCCCCGATCCTCCCACCCAGCCGTGATGCCCGCGCTAACCCCTCCGAGCGAGGGTGATGATGACGATGCCAATAAAAATGATCACGCCGAAGAAGAGCATCATGATGATGAGTCCGGTGTCGGAGTCGACGATCTGACCGTTCGATGCGGTACTGCTTATTGTTTCGAAGAATGTAAGGGGAGCCATCGTATGGTTGACTTTTGTGTGAGGAGATTTAAGAGTGTTGGCGGGTCGGACCGAAGGGGCGGGCTCAGGTGAGGCGGGTTGGTTGCGAGCGAAGCGAAGCAGCCGACCTCAGCGGAGCAAATCTCTGATTTGCGACCAAGTCGTCCGCTTTCAGCGTCCAACCCGCCCACCCGCAGCCGGTTTTCCCTCAATTTTCGTAACCTATCTCTCTGAGAGAGTGCGGGGTTTTTGCCCAATCCCGAGGCATTATCGCACCGCGCGGTTAGGGGTATAAATATCCATGATTCAAATTTTATTAGTGAGGACAGGAGATTTTGCTGAATTACTCCTGCCCGAATGATACGCCCTGGTCTCGATGATACGGATCGAGTTGGGCGGGCCAATGCTTTTTTTCTAAGACCCCTCCTCGTTGTGCTGGCGAGGTGGGGGCTGCTTTTCTGGATTGGTATGGGAGGTGTGGTATCTTATTATTGGGAAGATATGAGAAGAGATCATTTTTTCGTTTCTCGTTATCTCTATGCGAAAACACTATTTTTGTCCTCTCCAGTGAAATTATAATCCCCTGCGGCTATGGAAGTTAATATGATAAGCAATACTGGTATTATTTAACAAAAGTTTGGTTCATATCTTGAAAATCATACTATTTACCATGTAAGTCCCAACTAAGAAAATGTACCTCGCTGATGTTCTAGACGTTATTTTCATATGTATAACTATGAATAACTCCTCAATTTTACATAAGCATATTTATATCCAGAGGATGTATTTATTTAAATATTCATTTTCCCGAATAGGTACTCGGAAATTGCATTATTGAGGTGATAAATGTGGGCGACGTACTAAAAACAATCGCAGAAAAAACAAATGGTGAAAGATATCAATCCAAAAAATACAGCCATGATGCAAGACCTCGTGCTGGTATCGAATATGATGTTGGAGATCCTATTTTCTGGAAACAAAGTGGTGAAACTGAGAAACACACTACGTCCATCAATCTTAAAAATATGGCTGATGGGATTGCAATAAATAATGAACCCTCTATTTTCAAATATTTCCTTGACGGATCTCGTCGGACCTACAAGGTGGATGACATTTCGTATGATAACAAAGTATATCCCATTATTGCCGGCCAGATTGGTATAGGGTGTTGTGTTAGAAACAACAAACGTCTGAAAAAAGAAGAGTTTTGGCGTCGTCTAGTTATTGTTTTGCCGGAAGCTGCAAGCAATGATTCATGGGGTCCTGAAAATTTTTTCAACGAGGTATTAGGTGAAGTAAACAAATCGCCGAAAATGATGGTATTAAAGGGGAAATTTAACATTCAGTTTGATAATATCCTCTATTATCGTTGGGAAAAAGATGTGAAATTGGAAGATAAAGCAATTGCATCTGTTCAAATGAAGATGTTAGATCTGGAAAAGGATCTGGTGGCAGAATTAGTTGAGAAAAATAAATTACATCAAGATAGTTATCTAATAAAAGATGGGTCTTTGGAATATAAGATGGTTAAATCTGGTGGAAAAAATGGTAGAAATGATCTAACAAGTCAAAAAATACGTAATAATTATAGATATGTTGTAGGGGTTTCAAAGTCATTTGACCCTACCAAAGCTCAAACAAAATCCGGAACTAACTCGGATGTCATTGCCAAGCTAAAACCATTTGAACGGACACCTGCTTTCCTGTATTCGTCGGAAATGTCTGGGGCCTCATTTATCATTTGGTATCTCAGATTACATGATTCCAAATATACTGATAATGTATTTGACGGTGTTGTCAAAGTGGAGATGGTTGTCTTAGGTTCTGATGAAGAAGTGAAACCAAAGGATTCAGATGAGATTGATATTATCTCTGCCCATCTGTTAAATGAACGAAATCCTGTTTGTTATGGAAAAGATGATAGATGGGCAAATCATATTTATCCGATTTATTTAACTGAATCATTTGTGAAAAGCAAATATCTGAGTGCTGATTTATTTATGGAATTATTTTAGAGGTGTATTATGAGAGTAATTGGAAGAGTAGTAGCAACGGAGAAAATACCAACAACAATGGATTCTTTCTGTTTTTGGACTGAAGAAAATCTTATTTTAAACCCGTTTGATGTTGTAGTTGTTGATCATATCAACAATAGTCAGACATTTGCAGTAATTGAGGAAATATCACATATAACTGATTCGGCAAGTTTCCTCTCAAACTATATCTCGAGTGATTTTGGAGATGTTAATGTCACTGAGGTAACTCATAGAATTGGCATGAACTATGTCAAAGCCAATGTTGTGGGAAATGATAAAAACATCTTCATCCCAGTACAAAATAATTCCCTAGTCCACCTCGCATCAAAAGACCAGATTTCTATGGCACTCGGTCTTGATGAGATAAATAACCCATTAGTTTGTGGCTATCTTGAGATGTATGAAAACGTGGATGGAAGTGAAAGGGTCACACTTCCCGTAAATATTGATTCTGCCTTCCTCATTGGTCCTGAAGGTGCCCATCTAAATATCTCTGGAATATCTGGTCTTGCGGCCAAAACTTCCTATGCTATGTTTTTAATGAAAGCCATACAGGATAAGCAGATGAGAGGTGACCTTGATGATAATGTTGCTTTTGTCTTTTTCAATGTGAAAGGGAAAGATCTGCTTGGAATTAACGAACCCAATCCTGAAAATGACCAAAATACAGATGCTCTCTATAATATGTTGGGGATTACTCCAGAACCATTCAAGGAAGTACACTACCTTTATCCTTTCTTTAATGAAAGGACATCAAACAGCTATGTGGGTTCCGAAACATACAATCGCCAGAAAAAACTTGGAATAGCATCAAAATATAAATTTACCTATGAAGAGGACAAAGATAGTCTCGATCTGCTCTTCTCTAACATCGACGATTCATCACAAACTATGGAGTCAATTTTGAACTATATTACGACGGACCATAGTTTTGGAAATCTTACATCGTGGAGTCAGTTTATTGAGGAAATTGAGAAAAAATCCCAAGCTGGAAGTTCCACTGGTAGCAAAGAAATTACTGTTAATAGTTGGAGGAAGTTCACTCGCCTTATTAAAAAATCAATCAATAGGAATGAATTATTCTCAGTAAAAATCAGTGTGAATGAGGGTGAAATTCGTCTTTCTGATAAGATCAAAAAATTGGAGAAAAATCAGGTTTATGTCGTTGATATTGCCAAATTAAACTCTGAGATGCAAGCATTTGTTTTTGGCAATGTCATAAGAGAGATTTATGATCTCCAGCTTGAAGAAGTTTGTGACAATGAAAAACACCCATCTAAGATTATTGTTTTTGTTGATGAATTGAACAAGTTTGCCTCAACAGACACACCAAAAAATTCCCCAATCTTACGACAGATTCTTGATATTGCAGAAAGAGGGCGCTCTCTTGGTGTCATCCTCTTTGGTGCGGAACAGTTCAAAAGTGCGGTCCATGATCGTGTCTCTGGAAATTGTTCTACATTTGCTTACGGAAGAACAAATGCAATTGAACTGGGAAAAACAGGATACAAATATATCCCACCAGTTTATAGAAGTATGATGACTAGACTGAAACAAGGGGAATATATCATACAAAATCCGGTATTCAAATCTATGTTGAATATCAAATTCCCGAAACCAATTTATAAACAATTCAAATGAGGGGGCTACAATATGGTATTTGATGGAAATGTGAAATTTGGAAAGAATGTTATTGAGAATCTTACCACAGGAATGTATGAAGACTCGAAGATTATCTATCGAGAATACATTCAAAATGCCGCTGATTCCATTGACAAAGCATTGAGAGATGGACTATATGAAGAAGATGATGAACCTAGTATAGAGATAGACATATTCCCAGATGAACGTTTGATTAAAATCACGGATAACGCCTATGGGATTAAAGCACAGGACATTGTAAAGACCTTAATTGATGTTGCTGATTCAGAAAAAGTTAAAGGAGTTGACAAAGGATTTCGTGGGATTGGAAGATTGGGTGGACTGGGATATTGTAAACTCCTTAAGTTCATCACAACGTACCCTGATGAAAACATTCAAACAACCGTAATATATGATGGGGAATTACTCCAAAAATATCTCAATGATTTCTCCATTAAGATGGATGCAGAAGAAATTCTCCAGAAAATTATAACGGTTCAAAGTGATTCATGTTCTGCTGCTTCACATTACTTTATTGTAGAACTACATGGAGTAAGGAAGGATAATGATGAGTTACTTGATCCAAACAAAATAACACGTTATGTTTCTGAAGTTGCGCCATTAGATTATGCAAATAAATTTTATTTGAGATCAAAAATATATGAATATTTGGAAGAGAATGATCTGAAATTAACTGATTACAGGGTCACTGTGGATGGGTTCGATGTATTACGTGACTACACCACAAAATTGTATGAAAAAGATTCTGGAGCCGATGACACTAAGAAACAATATGACGAAATTACGCACCTTGAATTTGAAGATTTCAGAGATAATGATGGGAGATTAATTGCCTGGATGTGGTTTGGGATATCCAGATTTGATAGACAGATTCCAATCAAATATAATCCAATGGCTGGTCTTAAACTTCTAAAAGAAAATATTCAAATCGACAATGGAGCAAAGATATCACGTTTCTTTAAAGAACCCCGCGGTAATCTATACTTTATCGGGGAAATACACGCTGTCGACAAAGATTTAATTCCAAATGGTAGACGTGATTATTTTGAAGAAACGCCAACTCGAGTAATATTTGAAGCCAAGTTAGAAGCCTTCATCAATGATACATTATACCAGTTATATCGTGAGGCAAGTGTTGTAAAATCCATTTATCAGAGTTCTATGAAAGTTCAGGAACTCAAGGAAGAATACGAACAAAAATCTCAAACCGGTTTTATTAATGAAACTGAACAAAAAGTTCTCATCGATGAGATTAAATCAAAAGAAGATAAATGGGTAAAAGATCGCGAAAAAGTCGAGAAGATAAAAGACAAAGCAAAAGATAATCCAATTCTTACTCAAGTAATTAATAACATCGAAAAGAAATATGATAATGAAGTTACCATATCTAAACCCTCTGAAAAAGGATTAAATGATAAAAAAATCGACAAACCTGCGAAAAAAGATCCTGAAAAACAAGAGAAAACTGTATTATTGACGGATAAATTAACTAATTTAAGTCAAAATGAACGGAAACTGGTTGAAAGAATATATTCCGTAATCTCCAAAGTCTTAGATCCTGAAAAAAGTCAGAAATTAATCCATAAAATTCAATCAGAACTTCAAAAATAATGAATCGGCGTATTCTCCTCATCGAACCTAATTACAAGAATAAGTACCCACCTTTAGGTTTGATGAAAATCTCCACATATCATAAGCGGTTATCTGATGAGGTTACATTCTACAAGGGGGAGTATATTGATTTTGTTCTTGAAACAATTTACTCTAAACTTTTGGATAAACTTACGTTTATTGATTCAACAGTTTTATGGGGTGAAAAAAAATACATTTTTCTACGTTTTCTAAAGAAGGGAACAAAAGATGATTTTCAGTATCTCTGTAAGTTAAGTGATGATATTTTCGTTTCTTCCAATTTAGAGTATTATAGAAACTATTTCAAGAACAAAAAATATTTGCAAGATCCTGAGTGGGATAGAATTTACATAACGACACTATTTACTTTCCATTGGAAGATTACCATTGAAACAATTAATCAATTCAAACAATTGTGTAAAGATCCAACCCAAGTAATCGTGGGGGGTATTGCCGCATCTCTTCTTCCCGATGAAATAAAAAAAGAAACAGGAATTTATCCCGTTGTGGGATTACTAAATAAACCAGGACAGTTGGACAAAGATAATGATATCATCATCGATGAACTCCCTCTTGACTATTCAATACTCTATGAGATAGAGTATGAATATCCTGAAAATGATGGATATTATGGGTATATGACACGTGGCTGTGTCAACAAATGTGCTTTCTGCGCGGTTCCCACGTTGGAGCCAACGTATAGAGATTACATTGGAATAAAGGAACAAATTGAAAACGCAAACAGACATTTTGGAGAGAAAAGACACTTGTTATTATTAGATAACAATGTTCTTGCTTCCAAGAAGTTCAATCAAATTATTGATGAAATAAAATCATGTGGATTTACTAAAGGTGCCACCTATCTCGCCCCAAATGAATATGATCTCGCAATAAATGGGTTGAGACAGGGATACAATGATGCTGGATATATTAAAGAAATCATTCGTATTTATCAGAAATTAATTAAAAAATGCCCTGCAGATCACCAAAGAGAGATGTATTCCAAGTTAAGTAAACATAATCTTCTCAGCAATAATACTGCGAAAAAGGAGGAAATTCTTGGACTTGATGAATATTTCAGAACATTGTCTCCCAGGTTATCTTCCACGAGGACAAAGAGACTTCGCTATGTCGATTTTAATCAGGGGGTTGATGCTAGGTTAATGACGGACGAGAATGTGAAGAAACTTTCCGAAATCCCTATCCGTCCCCTTAGGATCGCTTTTGATTCATGGAGTGATAGAAAGTACTATGAAAATGGGGTGCGGTTGGCAGCAAAAAATGGGATAATGCATTTATCAAATTATTTGCTTTATAATTTTACGGATAAACCACTTGATCTCTATTATCGGTTAAAATTGAATGTTGATCTATGTGAGGAATTGGGAACCCAGATTTATTCATTTCCCATGAAATATCATCCAATCAAAGATCCAGAATATTTCAAAAATCGTACATACATAGGGAGGTATTGGAATAGAAAATTCATCCGATCAGTTCAATCAGTCTTGAACGCAACAAAGGGTAAAATTAGTTCCGGCAGGGAGTTCTTTGAAGAAGCCTTTGGTCATGATGCTAAGGAGTTTGAAGAAATAATGTATATGCCAGAAACATTGGTAATTTATCGGCATTACTATCGGGATAATGGTGTTACAGATGAATGGAGGGAGGCTTTCAATAGTTTATCCCCAATGAAATTAAGTGAAGCAAAAAAACTTATTGAGCAGAATAATTTCAACGATATCTCATCAATAACACGAGATCAAGAGCTCTTGGATCTTCTGAATTATTACACTCTCGAATACAACGAGAGTAAATAATTTGTGTTTAACTATTCCAACGGTCTCTTTCTGCTTTTTCATCATATCTTGCACGAATAGCTTTTCTAAGGAGATTTGCTGGTGATAGAAAAATTTTCTCATTCTCGGTTTCTCCAATTTCCTGAACAAGTATCATGTCGTATGTGACATCATCTAAGAAAGAAATCGGTATTGATAAATAATGATTATATTGTTTATTATTTGAATAATATTCCAGATCCCAGATTACAAAGGTCTTTTTATCTGCAATATATCCACAGAGTAATATATCAATATCTGAGGGGAGGGAAATAGCTGATAAATTACATAGATCATAAGACATAGTTTCGGGTGAAAAGATCAAGTCTACAATACACACCTTCATTACTGGAGGATAGGGAGAATGCATTTCTAATATAATATGGTGCTTATCTTTTACTGTGAAAGAGCGTGTTGTTCGCGTACTTGTAAAGGCATTAATGAATATCTTTTGCGTCTCTGTAAATTGATTAATGAGTGAAGTTTCTTCTGATTTTTCTTTTGTGATTTGGGCATTGTAAGACTTAAAAGTGTTCATCTCCCCTTTGGATACTGTTTCATATTGTGATATTATGATTCTTTCATCTATTTTAGTATGGTATGCATTCTCTCCTCCGTCTGCACTATAAGGTTCTAATCCCCCCTCTTTCCTCCTGAATAACTCAGATTCTTTAGTTAATACCTCATTAGGATCACACGGGAATCCTACAACCATTTCAACGATTGTATGAAGATCATTAAATACCGCATTAAATGATCCGAGCTTCCACAAAGATTTGGATATTGATGTTAAATATCCTTCAAAGATGAGCTTCTGTTTTTGTTTAAGAGCATCATGTGTTGCTAAAGTACGCAAACTATTGTTGAAGGTAGATCCCTGTAATAAGAAATACCGTCCATTTGCTTTTTTAACTTTAGCAGATGCATCTCCTGATTTAATCACAAGCAACTCTCCCTCAAGAGATATTGAGTAATTTGATATCAGAGAAGAACTATTGTCGTTGGCTGAATCAGCAGTGAGACTCTGTTTTCCCTCATCATGTCCCATGTCTGTAGTCATAGGGGGATTCTCAAATCCAACATCCAGGTTGATTTTTTCAGATTCTCCATCTCTAATAATAGGGAGTTCATCTTCACGAGAGAGAGATTCCAATATTGTCTCTTTTGGGAGACTAATATTTTCCTCACCCATCCCTACCCTATCACCAACGATTTCCGGTGATTGCATAACAACAGAAGACTGCAGACTTGACTTATCAAACGAAAATTTCCACACGGATTCTGCGGGTAAAACATCAAAAGTAGGACAATCCTCCCATCTACATCCTAGAATCATTTCCAGAGCCAAAGAAAGAGAAGGGAACGTACAATTATTTGTCAAACGTAATATCGTCGAATCAAATGGACTGAGAGCTAACTGCTGAATATTTTTTAGGGAATTACGTGTTGTCAAAACTTTATCTGAAAGACCAAGCTCCTGGCTTAGGAGAGTGGATTGAGTTTCGATAGTGTATCCCAAAAAATTCTTCTTAATGAGAGAGACTGCATTCGGGGCAGAAATAGAAAGGGTATCCTTATCTTTGATGATCTTTACTTCAAACTCAATCACTTCTCTCGCTTCCTCAACTACGTCAGAACTCTCCGAATTTTCTATTGAAAATAGTAGATGAAATCCATCTTCCACATAATACGCAGGCATGGATGTCTGCACTTTCTTTATGGATTTCCCAGGACTATCTATTCCACTCTCATCTGAAGACTCGCTCCGATCCACATATAGCTCCGCATAAATCTCATCCGGAACCGGCTTCTCCAACTTCCAGATGATATTCATCGGTTTTGAACCCTCATGTTTCACATACGAAACCTTCCCAAGAAAAACATAAGGGACAGACTTCCCCTCCTTCATCTTTTGCTCACGAACAAACAAAAGAACCTGAGTTCCCATTTCTGCATGATTGATATATCTTTGACCAACAGAGGAGGTATCCGGGGTTGAGTTTTGAGATTGCCAATGGAACTGTTCTTTATCAATAAAATAATCCTCGTAAGTCGTAGTTGAGGAATATTCATCCTCTGTCTTTTTCAGAGTGACAAAGAACAGATCCGTCTTTTTATCTGGAAGATAGATCACTCCTTCACGCATTGCAGGACGTTTTGACCAATTCCAGTAATCAAACGCAGCTAAGATCTCATTGCGAGAATAGCGAGAATACAAATCCAACACGCAGTCATAACCAAGATCTATTTTGTTCTTGAGTGGTTTCTGTTCAGTATATTGTATAGACAAATAATCGAGAAATTCTTTATATCCCTCAGTGTGCTCCCGAAGAGCTTGCACAAAGTCCATTGGATCTTTAAACCCAATTTCGTCTGGCGTATCTTGATAGAGGGAGTAATAGAACATATTCAGCATCGTGAAGTCATCTTCAAACAATGGATCGTTGTCAGCACGAAGCAGATGATATAAAAACGAAATATAGGCAGGAGATGAGACGTATGATAGCCTTTTCAAAGCTTTGCATAAATGCTCATCATTCATCACTCCCGCCATATAATTTGATTAGTCTGTTTTATTATGATATAAGGGTTGTTTTACTGATGATTCCCCAAAAATTAAAAAAAAACCATAATCCACACTTCATTCACACCCACATATAACCGAGGTCTCTCTCTAATCTCAAAGACTGGCATCCCTCAGCTTCCAACTGTTATTTCTCTCCCTCGTTTTGTGATGATCAATGAAAGAACTATTTCCCTCACAGGAGGCGCTGGGGCGCCGACAGGATTTGCCCGAACGCTCCCGATGAAGGGATGAGCAAGACAGCGTAGCTGGCTTGCGAAAGTGAGGAAAAGCAAATCCGATTCTGGGAGCCCGAAGGGCGGGATTCGCGCCGATTCGCGGTTGGTTTTTTCTCATGCTTCCACACCCGACCTTACCCCTCTAGAACTTTAGCTTCAATATCCCCCATCTCTCCGCCCCTGTCCCCCTTTTCGTGAATTTCGTTGAGTTTGGTGCTTTTTGGTGTTGGGGGACGGGGGAGGGTACTAAATGGAGACCGTCCAACGAACTTTTCTCTTTTTCGTGTTTTCGTCATGTTTTCGTGAATTTCGTGTGATGAATTGTACAACCCCAAAGAATCCAATACACCGAACCGACTTACATCCACCCCCCCCAAAAAAACCCAATCGTATAAACCTGCGGGCAGTTTATCTTTCTCTTTTTCACACAAAACATTCTCGTCCAAATTCCTTCTCTCCCCATGTGACGCCTTCTATTATAAAAACCCATATTAGATCGTAATACGTCAAAACAAACCTTAAAATATCCTCAGATCCAATAAAAAGTAGACAAAGTTCGCAAAAGGAAAAAACAATCAGCGCGGTCCGGCATACGAGTCCTGCGGGACGGTTAGCTATTTTAGGGTACGATTCGCAGCCAAATAAGTCGTCTTCCTCTGCCCACGGGCCAAACTGAAAATTTTTTCCCTTACCGAACTGATCACAAACCTTGCGGGTTCGTGACACAACGGAACTCAGGCTCTCCTAGCGGATGATCCTGAAAAATCGTACAGGCACCCATCCGGGACAGATTACCCCAGATAAGAAAAAAAAACCAGTATTATGTCAACATTGCAGAATGTACCACCCGTAACGACAGTCAGACTCAACACCGCCATCAAATCAGACCGCGTAAGATACCATGAATCACTCTCCGTAAAAATTCCCACATACGGCAGACAGGGACTCGACACCGCAGCAGAAGAACAGGGACTCACCCTCTCGGAACTCACCCGCAGCATCGTCGACGAATACCTCGAAGAATACTTCAGAAACAAAAAACTCTGAAGACATATCCCCTCCTTTTTTTCTAACCGCATCACCCGGGACAAAGTTCATCCGTTTCGAAGCGTCCCAAACACCCCTCCCGGATCCCTGCATCACCCTTTCACTCGCAAACTGCTGAGAATCCAGTTTGTATGATAATATGTTATAATATGTTATGTTATATTATGTTATATTATGATATAACACCCAAAAACACAGTATTTTATCTAAAAACATCCAACAACTATGTGAGGAAAACACCTCAGGAAGTGAACCAAACAACCAACAAAAATGAAAACGTGTCTGCCCGATTCTGACTTTGAGCGAAAGAACAGGAACAGACACTATTCTATTAGACCTTTGGACTATTCAAAGTATTGAGCGTGATCAGATACCTGCCGGATGATTTCATACTTCATCCTTCATCCTTCATACTTCATCCTTCACTCTTGATTCTGGAAAAAAAGATACACCGGAAAATTTTCAGCCACACTCTCTGCCAGAGAGACGTGATGCCAAAATACTCTTGTGTTATTTCTTTCTTTCTAAAAGTATATATAGTTAACTAACGGTCTCGAAAAAAGCCAAAGAAAAAAAATCACGGGGTCATCCTCCTCCCGAAATCATACGTGAAGTATGAAGTATGAAGGATGACGGATGAAGGATGACATTCCCGGAAAAATTACAGCAATGAGACAAAACGCATATCTCAACATCACACCCGAGGAGTTTGAAACCCTCGACAGCATCGCAAAAAACCTCGGCTTCGTCAGCCGCACCGACCTCTTCACCGCCTGTGCCCATCTCCTCATCTACGGAGAAGCCACCGACGGCGAACCCTCTCTCGACCGCATCACTGAGCGGGAACTCCAAAACCTCCACGGACTCAACCAGAAGTTCCTCCTCCAGATGCAGACCTTCATCCAGATCCTCGACGACATCGCCCTCCCCGTCATCGCCATGCGGGGCATCGGGGTCGCCATAAACAATCTCGGACACGACTTCAAGATCCTCATGCTCGAACGCTGCGGCATGGTCCCCGAAGACGCGGACATCCGCGACTGGCTCAAGATCTACCAAAACACCCGCCGGGCGAAGATCATCGAATACCGGACAAAACAGTTCCAGAACATCATCACCCGGGAGGAAGACGAATGAAGCATACTGCCAACAACAAAAAACACAACCACAACACCAACAACCAAAATACCAACAACCACGACAACCAAAACACCAGCCACACCGACACCTACACCAACGACGACGTCTCCATCACCTGTATCGCCGTCGGCACACAAGGCCAAATGATCACCACCCTCTGGATGGTCCGGATCAAAAAAACCGGCTCCGCCTACCTCTACAGCCCTGCAGAGATCGGCGAAATCATCCACAAATACGGAGGCAAAGGCTTCAAACTGGCCGTCTTCCGTGAGGCGGTGGGCACGGTCGAGATCTGGGAGATACACATCCCGAAAAAGGTGATCCAATGACTGCACCCCGGCTACTTCCCGGCATCCGGCTCCAGGACCTCGTCGTCATGACCAAGCTCACATCCCGGGACTGGACCCTCGACCCTGCCAAAGGCGAGTTCATCTCGACCCGGACCGGAAAACCCATCCGGTTCCACACAAACGACGGCGGCTACCAGGTGGTCTCCGTCCGATTCCGGGGACGCCGGGTCATGGTATTGCGGCACCGTGCCGTCTACATCGCCGGAGCCTGCCGGACCTACAGTGATCTCCCGACCGACTTCGATCTCCAGGTCGACCACATAAATGGCGACCTCACCGACTGCCGGTTCGAAAACCTCCGGCTCATCACCGCACGGGAAAACAATCGTCCCCGGTCCGGGTATATGCTCAGGTTTTTCAGCAGTGACGAGGTCGCCAGGCTTCGGGAGAGGTATGCCGCGGGTGTTTCGCCGCAGGAAATGGCCGAGGAGTACGGGGTCACGCGGGGCACGGTCTGGCGGCTCGTGACCCGCCGCACCTATAAGGAGGTGCCGTGATGGACGAGTCTACGCTCACCCCGGTCGCCGCCCCGCTCACGTCGCTTCCGCTTACCCCGGCAGCTCTGGAGATCCTGCTTCTCGAGTGGTGGCCGGCGTCTGAAGACGTTTTCGCCGCGGCGTACCGGTATCAGGAGTTCCTCTACTGTATGAAGGAACTCCGGCTGCTGTTCGAAGCCCGGCATAAGGAGCTGATCGCGGCGATCCGGAGCGTTGGACTCGCGTTAGCGGAGTTCCTCCTCGATATCCCGACAGACGATGTCGTGAATACGGATCTGCTGAAGGACGAACTGCCCGATGTCTATGACGATCTGGTGTTCATCCAGGCGTCGGATGCGAAGCGGTTCATCGGTCTGAAGGCGCTGTATGCGATCTCGGTCGAGACGGCGGGCCGTGACCGGGTGGCGAAGGTCGAGCGGGTGAATCTGCAGGATCTGAAGAAGGCTCTGCCGGCAAACGAGGCGGCGAGGTATGTGAAGAAGGAGCCGCATGAGAGTCTTACGAAGGTGGTGCGGGCCGCGGAATGATGTGGTATGAGCGGGGACCTTTAGGTCCCTTAGCTGAGGCGGGTCGGACGCAAAGCGGACGACATCAGCCGAGCAAGTTTTCGAAGGAAACTTGCGAGCAAACCGAAGGTTTGCGACTGCATACCGGGGATGAAGAGGGGGTTCACCCCCGATGAAGCAATGGTATGAGTATCCGGAATTGCGGGACAAAGAGACGCTTCTTTGGATGCTGCGGAAAGGGATGACACGGGAGGAGATCGCGGAAGTGGTCGGGTGTCCCGAGTCGGCTGTGCGTACCGCGGAGAAGCGGCATACACTTCGAAAGCCCGTGATCATTATGTCTGAGGAGCTTCGGCGAAAGCTGGAACTCTAGGGCTTCATTTTTTTGGCGGGTTGGATGCGAAGCGGAGCGAAGCAGACGACCTTAGCGGAGGCGGAGTGAGCCGACAGGCTCGCTCTTAGCTGAGCAAGTCGATAGACTTGTGAGCAAACCGAAGATTTGCGATGGTGGGTTGCGACGATGTATATTGAAAAGGAGTGGGGATGAGTGGGGATAAGTATAAGATAGTAAACTACTAATTTCATTATATTAGTAGTTGGTAGATTAGTATATGGCTGATGAAAAGAGTGCTGACCGCGATATTCTCATTAAAACTGTAAGCAAACAGCTCACCGGTCTGAAAGGTATACTGCCACTTGAGAAGATGGGTGAATATTATACAAAAAAGGAGTTAAAGTACCGGGTACCGAAGGATCAATGGGAAGAGAACTGGGAGCTTTTAAAACTGACACGGGTATTGTTCTGCAATCATCTGCCGTATAAACCGCTGGATATCACCTATGTTCTTACGCCGGAAATCTCGCGGGAACTGCATGTGTGTGACCAGAATCTCTCTACAGTTTTTTCACAGGGTAGCAAGTCTCTGGAGTCTGCAACGGAATATATTATAGAGGCTTTGTCTGATGAAGCGATCGCTTCGAGTAAGTTAGAAGGGGCTGTTACTACGGAGCTTGTAGCAAAGAATATGCTCCGAAAAAATATTCCTCCAAAGAATAAGGATGAGCAGATGATCGTGAACAATCATCTGGCGATGCAGTTTATCCGGGGCAAGATGGATGATATGCTGACCCCTGAGTTTATCCGGGAGGTTCAGGGTATCGTGACGAAGGATACTCTACGGGATGAGGGTCAGTCAGGGGTTTTCAGGAATGTAAATGATGTGTATGTAAAAGATAAAGTGACCCACGAAGTGATTTATTACCCCCCGAATGCCGAGGAGATCGAGCCGATGATTGCCGCATTGTGCGATTTTGTGAATCATGACAGGAATTATCCAAATGATGGGGATTCATTTGTCCATCCGATTATCGTGGGTATTGCGCTGCATTTTCTGATCGGCTACATCCATCCGTTTTATGATGGTAACGGGAGAACTGCCCGAACGCTCTTTTACTGGTATGTGTTGTCAAGGAAGTATGAGGTGTTTGCATATATTCCGATTTCGAAAATCATTCAGCAGGCACCGGCAAAATACCGGGATGCGTATCTGGCAACGGAGGAGGATGATCTTGATCTGACGTATTTCATTTTGTATAATATCCGGTGCATCAGAAAGGCACGGGAGGCATTGATCCGTCACCTGAAGCTTGAGAGTAGCAGAAAGAGTAATGCAGAGAAGGCAATTTCTGTGTTGTCGGATGTGAGCAAGCGGCAGGCAGCCATCCTTACCTATATGGTTGAGTATAAGACAGAAGAATTTGGCATTAAGGAGATCGCAGACCGGTTTTCGGTGACGTATCAGACGGCAAGGACGGATATGATGCATCTGGCGGATTCGAAGTATCTGAGTGTAAAGAAGAAAGGGAGGGCTTTTTTTTATTCAGTGCGGCCTGAGTGGTTACAAAAAATCGACTAATTTTTTTTGAATTACTAATGAATTACTAATTTGTGTAAATTTAGTAATTGGATACTTTTTACTTATATGCACTGAATGAGAAGGAGGAGGCAGAAGGCCAACTACTAATGAATTACTAATTTGTGTAAATTTAGTAATTGGATACTTTTCACTCATATGCGCTGAATGAGAAGGAGGAGGCAGAAGGCCAACTACTAATAAATTACTAATTTGTGTAAATTTAGTAATTGGATACATTTTACTCATATGCACTGATTGAGAAGGAGGAGGCAGAAGACCAACTACTAATGAATTACTAAGTTGTGTAAATTTAGTAATTGGATATATTTTACTCATATGCACTGACTGAGGAGGAGGAGGCAGAAGGCCAACTACTAATGAATTACTAAGTTGTGTAAATTTAGTAATTGGATACATTTTACTCATATGAACTGAATGGAGGGGAGGGGGGAGGGGGTAATTACTAATGAATTACTAAGTTGTGTAAATTTAGTAGTAAGCCTCATTTCCCCTTATCTGGTGTTTGGGCACATATGCGGCATATTTCCAATTACTAATCTATTACTAATATCTGTTAAATTAGTAATTGGACCTACCTTCTTCCTGACCACCAAAAAATAGGAACGACACCCCCTCCACATACCCCCATATAAACCTACCTTTTTTGGTAAAAATCAACAAAAACTTTACCGCTATCCATCCACCTGACCCATAATTGTATAGAGGTTGGACGGGGCCCCAACTGATCTCGGGAAAGAAAAAACCATGACAGCTGATTTCATTCAGACAGCAATCTCGAAGTCCGCAAAGCGGACTTTCACCGCAGAGTTTACGAACGCCGCCGCGTATGATGCGATCATCGCAGAAATTACGGGCGAAGACAATCCCCTCAGCCTTGCCGAGGTCGAACTCGGTAAGCAGACCTACAAGACCTATGTCGGGTACTTTGACCCGAACACCTCCGAGATGAACGGCAAGGTCCAGGTCACAGCCTACACTCGTGCCGAGTATTCGGCAGCAATCACCGCCCTTACCGGCAGTGCGGATCTCAAGACCGCATTCGGGAACGGCGGTACCGCGGAGACCTCCGAGATCGGTACCGAAGCCACCTGGAATGTCCGCATTTCCGCAAAGCTCGGGACCGACACCTTCCAGATCAGCCTGAATCGGGAGTCGATGACCGTCTCCGGCTATGCCGACGACGCTACCATCGCCGCGGTCGATGCCTGGGCAGACACGAAGCCGGCCCTGAACTGAGGGAGACTGGAGATGCAGATCTCCAGCCGCCTTCGGAAGCTGATCCTTGTGTTCCTCGGGTTTCTCATTATGCTTTTTGGGAAGCTTGTGGAGGAGGCGGGGACCTTTAGGTCCCTCAGCCGAGCAAAGTGAAGCTTTGCGAGTGGGCGGGGACCTTTAGGTCCCTTAGCCGAGGCGGACCGGTCCATAGGACCGGTCTTAGCTGAGCAAATCTCTGATTTGCGACCAAGGCTTTGCCTTGCGAGCAGGTCCCCTCGGACCTGCTTTTTTCAACTGCAGTTAATACTACCAGTTCGATTTTTTTTCCATCTCCGCAGACTGCGCTCACCATCACGAAAGTCACGGATCGACCACTCATTTCAGTATTACGAATTATAAAAAGTGTATTATTTATATTGTACAATAATTAATATCATAACACCAATTGGGCGATACCCCAATACTCCCGGTGGAAAATGACACTCAAACACAATCTCTTTCTCGAAAAACTCCTCAAAAACATCCTCCTATTCGTGGGGGCCATGTTCCTCCTCTCTATTATCGTCTTCGTCTTCTCCCGCCTTGCACCGGGTGACCCCCTTCAGGCATTCTACGGCGACGCAATAGAATCCATGACCACCTCTGAATTAGAGGCTGCACGGGTATACCTGGGGCTTGATGGTTCCATCTTCTCTCAATATATATCCTGGATCACGCATGCATTATCCGGAAACTTTGGCATCTCTCTGCAGTACAAGATACCTGCCATGGATGTGATAGCACCTCTGATTGGCAACACCCTCATTCTGGGTCTCACCGCCTACCTTCTTGTATTCGCGCTTGCCATCCTCCTTGCTATTGCCTGTGCCCTCCACGAAGACACCTTCTTCGACCGGCTCGTTTGCAAAATTGGTACGATAACCTACTTCATCCCTGCCTTCTGGCTGGGTCTTGTCCTCGTTCTCATATTCAGTGTCAACCTCGGCTGGTTCCCTTCGAGCGGTGCATATGATTACGGCATGTCAGGCAACATTCTCAACCGGATCTGGCATCTTATCCTTCCATTGACGGTAATGATCGTGACTCACATCTGGTATTACGCATACATGATCCGAAATAAACTCCTGGACGAAAACAGGAAAGACTATGTTCTTCTCGCCAAAGCGAAAGGTCTTACAAAACGTGCCATCGTCTGGAAACACTCTCTGCGAAACGTTGCCCCCACAATCATCAATCTCATGGCGATCTCTGTCCCGCATGTACTTGGCGGGACCTACATCGCAGAAGCCGTCTTCAATTATCCGGGTATCGGAAATATGTCCGTCATAGCTGCCAAATGTCATGACTACAACCTTCTGATGTTACTGGTACTCATAACCGGGGCACTCGTCATCATAACCAGCATCGTTGCCTATACGATCAACGAAGTCATTGATCCCAGAATGAAAGATGCGGGAGGATCAACATGGGAGAATTAGATTCCTCCCTGTTCGAGATCGTCGGTCCGGATTACCGGACCTGGGAACAACCCGAGCAAAAACCTTCGCTCCTCTTTAAACTCAAACAACTTCCCTGGATCCCGATCGTCATCCTCTCCGCAATCGTTCTCGGATGTATCTTTGCAAACTTTATCAGCAACCATGATCCCTCGATGTATTATCTCAACCACCTCAATGAAGCCCCGAACAGTGAATTCTATTTCGGAACGGACTCGCTTGGCCGGGATATCTACTCTCTCATCTGGTACGGCGGCCGGACCTCACTTCTCGTCGGTCTTCTAGGAACGGCTATGATCACGATACTCGGCATCACCTACGGATGTGTTAACGGTACTGCAGGAACATCCGGCGATATGATCATGCAGCGTTTCGTAGAACTTTTTCACAGCATCCCGACCATTCTTCTGGCGATACTGCTGATAGCCATTATGGGAACACAGAATATCCTTACCATTTCCGTCGTTATCGCAATAACCGGCTGGTTTGCTCTTGCGAGAATCGTCAGGAGTGAAGTCAGGCAGATACGCAATAACGAATACGTCCTCGCCGCAAAGTCGATGGGGTCGAGTTTCGGGCATCTTGTCAGGGTCCATCTGATCCCGAATATCATTCCCGCGATCATGTTCGTCGTCGTATCCAGCATAAGTGCCTGTATCACCATGGAAGCTACCTTAAGTTTCCTTGGTCTCGGTCTTCCCCTTGATATCCTCTCGTGGGGCAGTATGCTCTCACTTGCCAACAGGGCGCTCCTCCTCAATACCTGGTGGGTCATCATCATTCCTGGACTGTTTCTGGTCGTGACCCTCTCCTGTATTACGACGATCGCCAATTGTTTCCGGAAAGAAACAAACAAACGACCCAACAGATTATAACTCCCAAAATATTACTTTTTTATAAATATGTAATATTTATATCATATAGAATACAGATTAGTAACGTCTATTACATATTAATTTTAAAATTCGTATGATCTGAAGATGTCTGCGATGAAAGATCGGATGTGTGTATAGGAAAAATCACGAGTATTATCTCGCTTATGGAAAAATCAACTATGACTAACAAACGTACTGTGGCTATTTTTGCACTCTGTATCTGTGCGGCATTGCTCCTGACTTTTTGTGCAGGATGTACAAACACTTCTGATTCGGGCAATACAGACATGAGTAATACGCTCGTGTATGCCGGAGAATCCGAAGACACGATCAACCCGCTTTTGAACAACCATGAGGAACTTCCCGATCTCATCTTTTCCGGACTGATGAAGTATTCCGGGGATGGAACGCCGGTCGTAGATTTAGCCGAGAGTTATACCTATGACCCGAATACCATGGTCTATACCTTCCACCTCAGAAAAGGGGTGACCTGGCATGACGGCGAGCCGTTCACCGCTGATGATGTTGTATTCACCTATGACACCTTAGTGAATAATGAGAGGCTTTCTGCAAGTATAACCAGCAACTATCAGGATATCGAGAGCATAACTGCGCCGGATGACTACACGGTTGTCATAAAGATGAAGGACTTCAATGCGGCGATGCCCGGGTACTTCACGATCGGCATCATCCCGAAACATCTTCTGGAAGGAAAAGACATCAACACCGACACGTTCAACCAGAACCCTGTCGGTACTGGAAGATATAAATTCGTTGAATGGGATACTGCCGGCGGTATGATCGTTCTTGAGAAGAACACGGCGTATTATGGTAAGATCCCTAACATTGATCGGGTCATCTACAAGACCGTCTCGGTTGAGAGCACCAAAGCAACGATGCTTATGACCGGAGAGGCAGATCTTGCCTGGCTGAATGCAAACTACGCAAAAACCTTTAGAAACAATGATAAATATAAGAACATCGATTTCAAGACCGCGGATTATCGCGGGATGTCTATGGACATGGCCACCGATTTCTGGCAGAAAAACGGTGATTCTATCGGTGTTCTCAACTATGCGATCGACAAGGACGCAGTAGTAAAGAGCGTGCTTGACGGCAGAGGATTCGCGGCATACAGTCCGATCCAGTGCAATGAATATGGAGGAAACACGGCGGCAGATATCTACTCCTACGATCTGACGAAGTTTGCCGACGAGATGGCAAAACTCGGCTGGGTCAAAGGAAGCGACGGTATCTACGAGCGGAACGGTGAAAAGTTCCACTTCACGATCCAGACCCGTGAATATGAAGAAGAGCGTGTCGATATCGCCAACCTCTGTTCCCAGATGCTGAAAGAAGCAGGCGTCGATATGGAAGTCGTTCTTGTTACGAGATTCGACTGGAAGCTTGGATACAACGGTTTCCTCGCCGGATACGCAGCACAGTTCGATCCGGATATGAGCTATTCGAATTATGTGACTGGTGCATCCGGGAACACAATGTCCTACTCCAATCCTCAAGTAGACGCACTGCTTGAAGCCGGACGTCATGAAACCGATGACGCGAAACGTCACACGATCTATGGAGATTTTGAGGTCGCATACGCGGAGGATCCGGGTATCGTTCTTGTATCGTACCTTGACGGAAATTATGTGAGCATCAATGGATTATCCGGTCTTGACACAACAAGAGTTCTCGGTCACCACGCAGTTGGTGTGATGTGGAATATTGAGAATTGGACACTCAACAAATAATTTTTTTATGGATCCGCTTTTACAACTCGAAAACCTGTCGGTGAGTTTTACTACCCCTGATGGGAAAGTCCAGGCCGTGAGAGACGTCAGTCTGGAACTAAACAAGGGCGAGATTCTAGCTATTGTTGGAGAGTCCGGATGCGGAAAGACCGTGATGTGCCAGTCGGTGATGAAACTCCTGCCGAAAAATGCGATCATTGAATCTGGAAAGATCATTGCAGACGGTACGGATATCACGGATTTCAGCGAGAAAAAAATGCGGAAACTCCGGGGGACTCTCTTATCGATGGTCTTCCAGGATCCGATGACGACGCTGAATCCGACAATGCCGATCGGAAAACAGATCACCGAGGCTATCCTTAAGCACCGAAAGGTGAGTAAGGAAGAGGCAAAACAACGGGCCATCGCCCTCTTAGAGCTTATCGGGATCGATAATCCGGTTGAGAGATATTCCCTTCAGCCGCATTTCTTTTCAGGAGGTATGCGGCAGAGGTGCGTTCTTGCTATAGCTCTTGCTTCGGAACCGAAGATCCTTTTTGCCGATGAACCGACAACTTCGCTCGATGTTACGGTCCAGGCGAAGATTTTGGATCTCCTGCTCGACATCCGGGACAAGACCGGGATCTCGATCGTGTTCATCAGTCATGATCTTGGCGTGGTCGCACGTATCGCGGACCGTGTTGCGGTCATGTATGCAGGAAAGATCGTAGAGATCGGGACTGCCGAAGAGGTCTTTTATGATCCCCGTCATCCCTATACCTGGGGTTTGATGCGGGCACTTCCATCTCTTGCAAAGGAGGGGCAGCCCCTCCGTCCCATCCCCGGCATGCCGCCGCTGATGGTGAATCCTCCTCCGGGAGATGCCTTTGCAATCCGGAATGAGTATGCAATGAAGATCGATTATGATATGATGCCCCCGCTGATTGCGGTTTCGCCAACGCATTCTGCCGCCACGTGGCTGCTCGATGAACGGGCCCCAGAGGTCACTCCGCCGATCTCTCTCAAATCCGAGCGTGCCGCATGACTGATGATCCGATTCTTGAAGTCCGCGATCTTACCCAGTATTTCCGGATAAACCGGCAGTTGACCATCAAAGCAGTTGACGGAATAAGTTTTTCCGTGAATGAGGGAGAGGTATTCGGCATTGTGGGTGAGACGGGCTCGGGAAAATCCACGGTTGCCCGTACGTTAATGGGTGTGAATCGGCTAACGAGCGGCGAGATCTTTTTCAAAGGGAATAAGATCTCCGATAAGGATGTGTTCCGGCAGAACAAATCGGATCTGCAGAAGAATATGCAGATCATTTTTCAGGATTCCGCAGCGGCCTTGAATCCCCATATGACTGTTGAACAGATCATTGCCGAGCCTATGACAATCAATAAGGTCATGAAAAGTACTGAGGAGCTTGATGCCCGTATCAAAGAGACGCTGGAAAACGTCGAGCTTTCCGAGCATTACCGAACGAAGTACCCGGGAGAGCTTTCCGGAGGGCAGCGGCAGCGGGTCGCGATCGCACGGGGAATTGCGATCCGGCCCGATCTTATCATTGCAGATGAACCGATTGCATCGCTCGATATCTCCATTCAGGCCCAGATCGTGACACTGTTCCAGCATCTGCAGAAGGAACATCAGTTCACGTTCATTTTCATTGCACACGATCTTTCTCTTATCCGGTTTATCAGTGACAGGACGGCAGTTATGCTGAAGGGAAAGATCGTGGAGATGGCAGAGACGAAAGACCTGTTTGAACATCCGCTTCATCCGTATACAAAGGCACTTCTCTCATCGATACCGGTGCCGGATCCGGATTTTGAACGGAAGAAAAAATCTCTTGAGTATGATACCTCCTCGTTTACCGGAGAGGGAACATTTTCAGAGGTTTCGAAAGGACATTTCCTTTTGGATGGGTAATTGATTATTATGGAAGAAAGTAAACTCAAAGCAGATATCGCGGAAAATTGGAATGCAGAGTCAATGTATTATGATTCCCATGTTTCTCACGGTATAGCAACGGAAGAAGAGAAGCGTCTCTGGATGGAGGCGTTCAACGCAGTTTTACCAAAGAACGACAACCTCCGTATTCTCGATGTAGGGTGCGGGACGGGCGCGATGGGTCTTATTCTCTCGGAGATGGGACACGAGGTGTCCGGCATCGATCTTTCGGAAGGGATGATGGGGGTCGGCCGCAGGAAAGCCGCGGAGCATGATCTTTCCATGACCTTTACCGAGGGGGATGCGGAGTACCCGCCGTTTTCGGATGATACGTTCGATGTCGTGGTCAATCGTCATCTTCTCTGGACCCTTCCTCATCCGGCGACGGCTCTTGAAAACTGGTTCCGCATCACAAAGCCGGGAGGTGTGGTGCTGGTGATCGACGGGGTCTGGGATGACGGATCGTCTATCACGAAAGCCCGCAGGAAGGTGAGTGATATGCTCGCACACAGTCTTGAGGCGCATCCGCACGGAAAACGAAGTTACAGCGAGGAGGTTCGTGCCGCTCTGCCGCATAAAGGCGGCGTCTCTCCTGATGTTGTGCGGACGTATTTTGCAGAGACGGGTTTAGAAGAGGTTGCATGTCTGGATCTGAAACAGATCACGGAGAATCAGTGCAGGCAGCTTCCGTGGTATCGCAAGATCATGAAAATGAGTTCTTATTATCTGATAGCAGGGAGTAAACCGATCTGTGTTGAAGAAGAGGGCGTGCAACAGACATAAACTCCTCTTTTGCATTCCCATTCCCATGGATTTATAGACCAGCACCTCCTTCATTTTATCATATGACACAGGATATTGAGACCATCCTCCGTACCGAAGGCATCGAAACCGCGATCACCTGCGGCAAAGCACACATGATCGCTGAAAAATACCAGATACCTTTAACCGAGATCGGCAGCTGCTGTATCAAAAACAACATCAAGATCTCTCAGTGCATGCTCGGCTGCTTCAAATAATTTTCCGGATCCGCACCGGCTGCATACGTGCGGCAGCATCCAGCGACGTATTCTGGATCAGATCGCTGCTCTGTGCATCCACATAATGTGACGGCATAAACACCGTTTTTTCGAGGATCTCATCCGTGATCCTGGCAGTTCCGCAGAGGATCTTATCTTTGGTTTCGATCTCCACCTCGTCACCCTCCGCGATCCCGAGTTCTTGTGCATCCTCCGGGTGGATCTCGATCCAGTTCGCCGTCTGCGTACTGCTCCGGGTCATCTTCCCGGTATCCCAGTGGAAGATGCACCTCCCCATCGAAAACAGAAACGGAAACTCAGGCGTCGTATTTTCGCAGGTCCGCGCCCACTCCGCAGGAATGAACCGGGCTTTCCCGTTTGCTGTCGCAAACCGTTCGGCATACAGCTGCTCACTTCCTGCTTCAGTGACGGGCCACTGCATACCTTCCGGCCGCCCGACTTCGTCGTATGTCATTCCTGCATAGATCGGGGTCATCCGCACGATCTCGGCAAATATCTCTCCGTATGTTTTCCAGGGAAACTGCTCTGCATACCCCATCTTTTCTGCAAGAAGCGCGAGGATCTTCCAATCCTGCTTTGCCTCCCCCACGCCGTCCTGAGCTTTCTGCAGCCGCTGGACCCGGCGTTCCGTATTCGTCTGGGTCCCGTCCCTTTCTGCAAAACAGACCGCCGGAAATACGACATCGGCAAACTCCGCGGTTTCGTTCAGAAAAATATCCTGGACGACCACGAACTCAAGATGGGAAAACGTCTCCCGGGACTCCGCCAGGTCGGGGCCGGAAAGCACGGGATTCTCGCCGAGAACATACATGGCTTTGATCTCGCCCGTGTTCTTCTGCAGACGATCCATCATTTCCGTACTGTCCAGTCCGCGGATCGGTCCGGCGATCCCCTCAGAAAACTTCCATTCCTGGGAAAACGCCGCATGGACTTTTGGATCATCGACCCGCTGATAGCCGGTAAAGTATTCGGGGAGGATCCCCATATCACAGGCTCCCTGGATGTTGTTCTGCCCCCGAAGGGGCGACATGCCGGCTCCTTTCTTTCCAACGTTTCCAGTCAGAAGCTGGAGATCTGCTATTGTCTGGATAACATCGTCACCCGCGCCAAATTTGGTGACGCCTGTAGAATAGATGATGGAACATCCTTTTGCCGAAGAGATCCATTCTGCGGCCTGGAGGATCGCCTCGGGACTGACCCCTGTTGCCTTGGATACCTGGTCAAGACCGTATGCCGGCTGCATGATCCGGTCATAAAACGCCGCATACCCTTCGGTCCGTGCCGCGATGAACCCGGCATCTTCCCAGCCGTTTGTGCAGATTACCTGCATGATCCCGTTCAGGAGGGCGACATCCGAACCATGGTAAAACTGTATGGCCAGATCAGCGGTCGAGCCGGTGAATGTTTTTCGCGGGTCTGCGCAGATGTATTTTGCGCCGTTCTGCTGTGCCGTGATGATCGCCCGCCCTATGAGGGGGAACTGACGGAACACGTTTGAACCGAGCACGAGGATACAGTCCGATCCGGCTATGTCCGCAATACTGTTTGTCATCGCAGGATAGCCGAACGAGTCGATGAGCGGCTGGACGGTCGATGTGTGGGACAAGCGTTCGCAGTGGTCGATGTTGTTGGTTTTTAAGACGCCGCGTGCGAACTTCATCATGACATAGTTGTCTTCGTTGGATACGCGTGGGGAGGAGAGGACACCGAGTTCCGAAGGAAGGTAGGTTTTCAGATGGTCCGCAGTGTAGGCGAGAGCTTCTTCCCAAGAGACCGTTTCGAGGGTCCCGTTCTTTCTGATCATCGGACGGGTGAGACGGTCCGGGGAATTGACGAATTCGGCGGAGGAGAGACCGCGGGCACAGAGTTTTCCGGCGTTTACCGGTGACCGGGGATAGGGATGCACGCCCCGTACTTGTCCGTTGACTACGGCTAGCGAGAGGCTGCATCCTGTTCCGCAGTAGGGACAGATGGTTCTGACCAGACGAACATCCATGTTATTATGATAATATGTGCGGAGGATTGATATTATTCTTTATACGTCATGACGAAATCGGGTAGATGTGTTCTTCCCGTTAGGTGACCGGCAGCCTCGCCTCTGCCGGCCCGGGATCATTGCGGGATCGTGCATCGCCGTTGTTTTCAGGATAAAGAATTCCTGAAGCAAAACTTTTTTTGCAGAAAATCTGCAGTAATGTTCCTAGTATCCGCCCCCTGTCCCCCCTTTTCGTTTTTTCGTCGTTTTTTTTGTGTATTTTGTGTATTTTGTGTGCTGAATGGTACTATCCAAAGAATCCCGCACAAAAAATCTGGTCCAAAAAGCGACCTATTCCCATCCCATTTTTACCGGTTTTGTCCTGCTCAACCCTAATCAAAAATTGAGTCAAACCTGCCAAAATTCCTATCGAACTCTCTATTTTCGATTGAATGGAACGTTTCTCTCTTCATCTCTGAAGAAATGAAATCATTTCAATTTTGAATCAATAATGAAAGTTAGATGTCAATTCCATGTCTTTTAATAGCTCGTTCTCTTTTAAATCCGGGAGGTAGGGGTTTATACCTTTTATCGTTTGCATCATATTCGTGGGATTGAAAGTTGGCTAGGGATTCAATATCCAGTTCTCCAACAATGAGAGTACTATTTTTCCCACCGCCGATCTGACCAAGATTCCTTTTTTCATGTCTTGATGGTTGTATTATTCGCGAACAACCAAATTCAGAAGTATTTGAATAAACTACATAGCAATGCAGATCTCGGGTAACTGATTCAAGAATATCCATAAAATATGAGACATCTTTGTTCCATGAACAGGCAATCAGAAAATCTAATTCAGACCGGAAAATTGCCCGATGCTGAATATCTGCTAATTCAAAACAGTTGTACACAGTAAACTGTGTTCCTCTCCATTCGTAAAGATGATATATTGCATTTTCAAAACAGGGAATATCATATCCATTCTTATTGAGGTCACGAATTTCTTCTGGGGCATAATGATTTTTGATTCTCAGAGATACACAACAGGACTTATACATATCTTTAACTTCGAAGGGAAGAAGCGCAGCAGTTAGATTATAAGCCAGTGGCTTGTTTTTACACATATCTTCTCCTTCGGGAGAGGGGAGACAAATGTGTTCTATCCCAAATACCAATCCAATCTGATGTTCACGGGTCCACATCGTTAAACTAGGTAACCATTGGGCGGGAATAGCACACTCAGGAAATACTACGAGATTACATTTTTCCTTTACAGCTGTATTCAGAATCTGAGATATCTCCAGCCATTTCTCCAGAGACAGATTATGCTCTTTTGTTGTCTCATAATTACTCGATATATCAGCATAGGGTAACTTCAGATTAACAATTCCAACACGAAGCTTTGTTAATATATCTGCATTGGAAGTGATGGTGATTTTTGTAGGATGCACATCAGATGTGATTTTGAAATTTCTTTGATGCAGAGGTTCAATATTAATATTTATCTTATCTTCATCTATTTTCGCCATCCATTGATAAACATCAGATTGTTTCTTTATTGCATCCTTTAGATATCCTAAGAGTTTGACTGGGTCACTATCTTTTATTTCATCTGAATCCTCTCTAGAGGTCAACCTCCCTTTTGTTTTCAAATCTTTTAGAGCATAGAATAACTGCAGTTCATGAATGTGAATGAAACGCGGCGTATTTTTTATTTTCACTTCATCAAGTTCGAGTGAGTTTGTAAACCCGGAATAGAATACATCAATGTTACAGAGATCACCGGAATAATCTTTAACATAATTCAGGAGAGGATAGGACACATGATGATGACGAAGCATATTTGCCTCCCTGAAACACTGGGAAAAATCATATATCCGAGTTGCTGTTGGTATTTCATCACTTACTGTTCTAGAATATGGACAATATTTATCAAAACTATCCTCAGATAGTAATGCTAAGGCTGAAGCTAACGCTAGCTCTTCGTATTTTATTAAATCCTTCTTGACACGATACTCGAATTTATTATCCAGAGAATATTGTAAATATGAAATATTCTTTTTAATATCATAATAGATATCTTTCAATCCCTCGGGTTTTTGTGATAAAATAAATAATGTGAAGAGTTTCTCCCATGAACGAATGTAGCTAAGATAGTTTTTCCCACGTAAATCCTGGAGAAGTGTCTTAATAAACTCCTCACTATATTCGAGAGGTTTGCCGCAGATTTTTAAATGTGACAACTGTTTAGCAAGTAAAATCGAAAATGCAGCCTGATTAATAGTTAATCTCTCAATATTTCTCAGTTTATTCGTTCCACTCTCCTCATAGACAAGATGATATAAGTCTGTATCACAAAGATCATTTATTGGAACCTCAGGGAGATACGTGAACACTTGAGAATTATCTTCGATAGCTTTTGTAAATAATTTCAGAAGAGCCGTTGAATGATGTGAATCTATCTGAAATATCTTTATTTTTTCATTTTGTACAATTATTCTTTTTTTAGGGACACCCTGAATTTTTATGTAATATTGGGGACCCTGAGCATTTGATTGAGTTTTTGGGTATTTTGCAAGAATCCCTCTATCTACAAAATATTTTTTGATAACAGTCTCTAAATCAGAATTTATTATTCGTTTTGGCTGTTCATCATTGGAATATTGCGGTTGCGATATGACCAGAATAGAATCGTCGACATACCGACCATAATATCTTGGCTTTAAATCATCCAGTATTTTTTTGTCAAAATCTTTGAGATACCAGTTTGCAAAAATCTGAGATGATGGTAATCCAATTGGGAGAATTTTCTTTTGACCATTCTTACCCTTGTCCCATGTATCTTCAGAGAAAATGCTTTGATGTGTTTTCTTTGCCTGTTCTTTGATTAAATCCGTTGATTTAATGTGAATTTTTTCAAGAATTATATTCAAATGTTCCCATAATGTTTGTTTCTCAAGATTATTACTCGAATTGAATTTATTATTAAGACTATCTAATATTTTCTTAAAATCAATGTCAATTGAGTAAAAATAATTTGCAAAGTCAAGAGAGAAGATAAGTGTATTTTCATGATTACTTACTGCTTCCTTTGCACTTTTCATTGCATTGGATCTCCAGTCATTATATTGATTGATGTATTTTTTGAACAAATGTGAACTATTGTCCTTATCTTTTTTCGATATCACCAAATCATGTATTCGATTTGCATAACAACAATCCCCCAATTCCTGATCCAAGAATACACCTATCTCAGTAATCCACCATACATCCAGTATCAATAGTGGAACTGGGATGTCAAAGAAATAATTTACGCCATCAATAACATATTTAGGTGACGAACTTACATTTGATACTGTACGTTTGGAGGGTAATTTGGACTCCTTATTATCAAAATCGACTGATTTTGGAAGTATATGACAAAAAATTTTATTTATCCAACCATTAATAATCGTATTAATCTCTTCAAAATCCGATGGAATTCCAGATAATGCCATTAAAACAAGTATTATCTCTTTTTTCTCCTCTTGCCCATTCAGTTCAAAGCGTGCAAGTGTTTCCTGAGAACATAAATCAGGAGTGTAGTATATCGTTTGTTTCAGTTTTTTGTATAGGCGATTATAAAGTTCTGGAATATAATTATCGGCATTTTTCGTAGACACAATATAAATAATCTATGCTATTCCAATATAAATCCGATGCACAGACATATGATATTCTACAAATTTCTCTCTTTTATAACATCTGGTAATCTGGTGGAGGAATTGAATTCCTGAGGATAATATACAATACCTGGCAGTTTCTCTCCAATATAACCATATTTAGGATGATATCCAAATAAATTCACATAGTCTGCCAAATCATCTTTTTCGAGGTTCATTTCATAGAATACAGCACAAAGTGCCATTACATCATCCATTGCCTGATGTGTATTTTCTACATCATCTATATTATAATATAAAATAGCATCACTAAGCTTATGCGGGTAGGGAAATCTATCTTTAAACACAGTTAATGTGTCAATTACTCCACATTTTTGTGGAAATGAATAACCATACCGATTAAACATATTCCGTAGGAATGAGAGATCAAACTGTGCATTGTGACTGACGAATAGTATTGGACCCGGAATCCGCAACATCAATGCAAAACGACGAGCAACTTCGCTTTCCGGTAATCCTTTCATTGATAAAAATTCCCGTGTCAATCCAGTAATCTTCTCCACCTCCGGTTCAATCTCTACGTCATCTGGAAGTTGAACATATGCATCCATTGAAAAATCAACACCATCCGATCCGATACAAAGGGCTGCCAATTCTGTAATTCTATCTAACTCGGGATTGCGATTTGTTGTTTCCACATCAAGTACAATCATGTGTGAATATATCTTGGCTAAACTGGTTGGAATAGAAAATATCAATGATGAAACCATGGATGTACCTAGCATTCAATTGGGTGTGTTAGCATTAAGTTTCTTGCTAAACGCGGATAATCATTTCTTTTCCTACTTAGTAATGAAAGAAGATGGAGCATCTCACCCCTGGTCCCGAAAACCTAACTTTTCTCAAAATAATAAACCCCAGCCATTCATTAATATACAACAATCACGTATTATTGATCTAATGAAAAAACTGGCAATTCTTTTCCTGATTCTTCTTGCGATCGTTTTTGCAAGCGGATGCACGAGTACTGCAGATACTTCTGATCCGGTGATCGGCACATGGATCAGTAACAGCAATGCGGCGGATGTCTTCGTCCTCAATGCCGACGGAACCGGAACCGACACGTATGAGAGCCAAAACACCACGAAAGTCTACAATGTGACCTGGGTCTATGACGGAGACTACTACCTGCTGGACTATCCGGACACGTGTACACTTTCCGCAGATGGAAAGACCCTGATCATGGATTACGGCACTGTTTTCAGCGGGGACGGTCTTGTCGGTACCTGGACCACAGAGGAAACAGAGATCATCTCTCCCGGCTTCACCGGACGCGAGTATTACTACGTCTTCGACAACCACACAGGTATTTACTACCAGAAATGTATTGAGGATCCTAACTACTCAATGATGAACGGCTTCTCGTGGAAGCAGCAGAATGACGGATCATACGTGTTCTATAACTATACCCCGGGCTATATCTTCGAGCTCTCGGAGGATGACACGGTCCAGACCTTCTTCGGGGACGGTCTGCATTATACCGGGAACGGTCTTGTCGGCGCCTGGAACCGCACCGAACCGTTAGTCCTGTCTGACGGAACCATCATGCATGCAGAGCGTGTCATGAATGCCGACGGATCGGCGAAGCTTTCCTGGTATTATCAGAATGGCACGTTTTCCCACGCGTATGACCAGTATTGGGAACAGATCGACGACTATTATGTCGTTGTGGTTCCGAACTTCCTGCGTGGAGAACTTGATCTGAATGATGACGGGTCTATGACATTTTACTACCTGGAAGCGCCGGGAATAGTTTACCATAAACAGTAAACTCAATTTCTCTCTCTTTTTATCTGCTGCTTATTCTGGAAAATCTGCACGAACTGTTCTGCTCAAAAGTGGTGCGGGAAATGTGCATTTTTTGTATAAATTCAGAAAAATACTGGCGTATTTTAAATTTTTTCACCAGATATATTTATCGTAGATAATGGCTATTATCTTCTATGAATAAAAGTGTGTGTTTTTTAGTGATATTACTGCTATTCGCGGTATCTTTTTCAGCTGGTTGTGTTTCAACATCTTCTCACGAAGCAACTCCCAATCCAACATCTACACAAACGCTCGTCCCTCTCGTGGATAATACGCCGGTTTCGTCAGTAACAAATACTGCTACTGCAGCCCCAACAAAAACATCCACTCCTATTGTAACAAGTACACCCACTCCTACTAAGATCGTTACATCGACAACGATTTATTATGTGAACAAGGAATCAGAGATAGTACATAAAGCCGGCTGTTCATATATCAAGGATATTTCCAATTACTTTACAGTGACAGACCCATCAGGATATCAAAAGTGTAGCAGGTGCTGGTAAATTTTTTTCGTCAATTGCAATAACTCCTTATTCTGAATCCAAAAATAAGATTCCCCGCCGCGGGCCGCTCCCCGCCGCGGGCCGCTCCGCGCCGAAGTCGCGGCCCCGCACCCCGAAATCGCATCAGAAAAATGTGAATACTCCCTCTCCCCGAAAATACTAGGATCATCATCCCGTGTTTGGTGTTCGTTCGATTTGGATTCCGAATGTTGATCTCATGATCTCAGCATCAACTGTTTTTTTCACCAAAGTGATATCAGAAAGGTGTTGAACCGCCCGAAAGCCGCTCCCCAGACTCTCTCAATAGATCCGTCCAAACTGCATTTTTGCTTTCTGCGTATATTCACGCACAAATGCAGTCTTACTTTCAGTATATCCATCCCGTTCATGTTCATAACGTTTCCAAAGGGATAACTTCAATTTTTCATATTTTTTTGCAATCCCAGGATGTCCATTGAGATAATCCCTGAAGTATAATTCGTCATTGTCACCGTACTTTTTCAGATGTACATGAAACACTTTTTCAGCAAATCCATTCGGCGTATATCCCTTATTAAAATCGAGATGGATTTCATTCTGCGCCATACACGTATAGCCGTTACGTAAAAGCAGATTTTTTATTTCATCAAATTCACTCAGGTCGGCCTCCATCAAAATATCAATGATAGGTTTCGCCCATATCCCCTCAATTGAGGTACTGCCGATATGATGTATTTTCACAGTATCCGGCAGGACAAGCATGAGATGGTCTTTTTCTTCCCGATACTGGTCCGCCCAGCAGACCTGGTGCTCTATCAACTGGATCGGAAACAGTTCCCATAATTCTTCCAGCGTCATCTCTGACATAGATTTACTCATAGAAGTGCTTCCTTTCAAATTTCTGTGTGTCTATCAGCATACTGCGTATTCAGGGCAAGCTCATTGAGAGCGTTAACGACTGTTGCTCCCTTTCGTTTGGTTTCGCAGCATTCCGCATTTATTCTCTGGTAAATACTCAAACTGATGCTTATGGTAGAGCTGATCAGCGGGGCTGTTTGCGATTAGGCAAATGTAGCTGTCCTCATGCGTGTTCTCTTCGAAGTAACGGTCGATAGCCTGCATGATCTGCTCTGCATACCCTCTCCGCTGATATTCCCTGTCTACCATAATATCACTCACAACGTACGTTATCCCGCCATCCCCGACTACCCTGCCGAATCCGATCAGTTTTTCTTTATCATACATCGATATAGTGAGCAGGGAATTCTTCAAAGCGATTCTGCTTCTCTCTACATCTTTATTATCCATTCCGGACCGCAGCCGAAGGCTTACATAATCTTCGGCAGCGGGGACTTCATACATAAGCTGCATACTCATCTGTTATCTCCCATATATTCCTGATTTATGATATCGATCGCATTATAGATTATCGGGATGCATAAAGAAACGTATCTCGCCCGTACCCTATTCATTCATAATTCCTCATACCCAATATGTACCCGCGTGAGAGGGAGCACACGGCTGACGGTGGTCAATTCGAGACCGCTGAGGAAAGTCCTCCCACCGCTCAGGTACACAGCCGTACGCAAGTACGGGTGGCGAGAGTCACAGCTCTGGAACAGAAACGACACGTCCTCTTCTGAGCAATGAAACAGCAGTTGAAGCTGTTGAGCGTCGAGGTTGAGGGACCGATGGAACGGCGAATCTCTGTGGGTGCAAGTTGAAACAGGGTCGCTACGGGTTTCCTGACCCAATGATCCGGGTACAACGCTTAGCCGAATGCCGTAAAAACAGGAGGAGGCTTATCACTCCGACTCACGCATCTTCTTCTTTTGGTCCATTTCCGGTATCACTAAATAGCTGCGGCGCCGATTAAAGTCTGATTAAACATGGGCGGGAATTTTGAGTGTACACAGTGCGGGCTTTGCTGTCTTGGTATCGGGGAGATCGTCAGAATGGACAAACAGCTCTCCCAGTACGGGTTTGTCGTAAAAAACGAAGTCGTCCGGGAGATGCGCCAGGCACTCATCACACCCGAATACCGGGAGTTGTTTGATAACGATCACTCCGTCCAGGAGGAAAACAGAGCGGCCTGCTTTTTTGTCCGGCGAAAACCCGACGGCAAATATGTCTGCACCATCCATCCGTACCGTCTTTTCATTTGCAAAGATTATCACTGCTGTGCCGCAAGGATCTGGAAAGGCGGCGAAGAGGCAGCACGGGTGAAAGGCCGCGTATCGCTCGTCTCAAAGGACGAGGAACTGAAAGAGATATGGCGGGAAAAAGTTCAGAAACATCCCGATCCGTCTCCTGAATACATCGAGTCCGTGATGGGGGAACACGGCTATTCTATTCTGTTCTATGACGGTGAATGAGATCCCCGTAACCGCCGGTGTTCTGATCTGTACCGACGGCAGACCGGTCGAACCCGAAAGATGCAGGATGTGCATGCATTCCCGCTACTTCGTGATCGACGGAAAACAGGAAAAATCGCCCGCTCTTGCCTTCTGTCAGGTAGAACGGGTCACAAAGATACCGGATATTCCCCGCTCAACAGCGGTCGGCTGTGCGGAAAAACGGGGAGACGGATTCCACAACGTCTCGAATATTTTCTCGTAAGGGGGCTCAGACGCCGGCAGGCTTTACGCCCGTGATCTTTTCGATCTCGGCGCATGACTTATTCAGATCATCCATATAACAGCCGACCGACTCCTTGAATCCCGAGTACCCGTACACCGATTTCAGCGCGAGGGATAGAGCCTGTTCGCCGTTCTCCTGATAGATGCGTTTGAGGAAATAAATGATCATCTGGTCTCCTCCTGACCGTTTGAAGATCATCCCGTGCCGCATGTGGACATACATCCCGAAAAAGACTTTGTTCGCCTCAGGCGTCTGCTCTATTATACCTGCAAGCTTTTCTGCAGCTTGATTCGGTGAGATCTCTTCCCGGTAGACAAGTCTGGATACCAGATATATTTTTTCCAGATCATCCTCTTTCCACATGAAATTATCAGCAGCCATTACATGTATGTAGTGGGTGACCCCGGATATATCTTTTGACTCTCGATTCGAAATCCCTAAGTATTTCCCGGTATGATGATTATTCAATGCAGACCCTGCTGTCCACCCCGTTCAAAGCTGTTCTCTTTGATATGGACAATACGCTCTTCGATTTCGTGGATGCCATGAAAAACGGCTGCGTGGCGGCCGCCGCTTCGGTCGGCGAAGGGACCGGCGATGAACTTCTGAGTTATTATGTCCGGTGGAAGTATCATTTCGAGGACCACACCAATCTTCAGGACTTTATGCTGGCCCACAACCGTTTCTCGGTCGAGAAATACTTCGAGGCAGTCGGCGCTTTTGATGAAGCAAAAATGAAGAGCCTTGTCTCCTATCCGGGAATCGAGGAGGTCTTAACTGGTCTCAGATCATCAGGATACCGCCTCGCGGTCGTGACGGACGCATTTTCCTACGCCGCCGAACTGCGTCTCGAACATCTCGGACTGAAATCCTATTTTGATGTGATCGTCGGGTATGATACGACAGGCTACAAAAAACCGCATCATGCTCCGTTCGAGTGTGCCCTGGATCTTCTCGGACTCTCGCCGCACGAAGCAGCCTACGTCGGCGATTCGATCCGGCGCGACATCGAACCGGTCCGGTCGCTCGGCATGACTGCCGTCTATGCAAAATACGGGGATCGGAACTTTTTCGACCATCCGTCCCTTGCCTGCCCGCAAAAAGTGCTCGTTGCCGACACGCCGGCAGATATTCTCCGGCTGTTACGACCATAAATATAGTAATGCTTCATTACCAACATGATAAAAACACATGATGCTTGATACCGGTTTTTTAGAACGTATCGCTCCTTATATTGAACCCCTCACGGATGAGGGACGTGCCGAATATATTGCGGAAGGCGAGGAATCAATCAAGATCCGGGAGAAGGAGGGACTCTCTCCCCGGGATTATTTACAGCTGGTCGAAAACATCGGGCTGTATCTTGGCAAGACCACGGGTGCGGGCTTCGATTCCCATTATCAGAAGATCCCGCTCACAAAGGACAAGACCCTCCTTGTGATCCAGCTGCCGGGCGGCGGAAATCTGAACGTATTTCTGACACCTGAGGGCAAAATGATCCTGGATACCGGATACGGCTGCTACTATAAAGACTGCGAGCGGATGCTTAACGCAGTCGGTGCCGGGGATTTTTCCGATGTGAAGTTCGTGGTCTGCACGCACGGCGATGCGGATCACTGCGGAGCGTCCGGCTATTTCCCGGTCACGCCGGTGATGCATCCGGTCACAAAAGAGCTGCTTGAAAGCGGCACGCGGGGCTATGCATCGCCCAACGGCCGCGAGATCCTGGAGAAGTTCTATACGACGACGATCAACACCTACTCCCGCATGAATATCCCGGAAACGGTCAGATACTGTAAGACCGAGCCGGTCAGAAAACACGGGCTTTTCCCGGTCATCGACGAGTTCGAGTTTGCCGGAATGAGGTTCGAAGTGTGGGCAAGTCTCGGCGGCCATATCGCGGGTCAGATCTTTTTGTATGAACCGGACGAGGGGCTGCTTTTCACGAGTGACGCTCTGCTGAATTTTGCGACGCTGACAAAAGCCCGTGCGGACTACAGTTCGATCGCCGATTCGATGATCGGGTCGGTGAATGTGAACAGTGATATCGCACGAACCGAGCGGCGGGAACTCATGCGGATCACAAAAGAACTCGACGACGAACTGAAAAAATCCGGCAGACGTCTCCTGATCTGCTGCGGTCACGGGGCAGTGTCAATTCTGGATGAGAAAGGCATGCTCTCACCTTACAGTGAACCGCTCTACTACTCGGCAGGATCCTGCTGATAATCTCTCTTTTTTCCGATTCGATCTTTATACGGTTTTTTTGTAGAAAATTATGCAGAGATATTTCCGTAAATGAAGGTCAGGGACGGTTCCCGGATAATGTAAAACATTTTATACTATTACAACTTACTATTAGTAAGCGAGTCTAAACGGCCCGCGAGATAGACGTCGGCAAGTTCGACTGCCTGCCGATCCCGGGATGCGTACAAGCGTTCCGAAACCAACAGAATTCACCACCTGGTTGGTCAGATCCACAATAACACACCACCAAAAATCTTTTCATACAAGCAAGGGATGAAACCAACCCGCGAAAGTACCCCATGCTTTCGCTTGGCACAGCCTATATGGTTGTGCCATTCCTCCTAAACCAGTTTTGATACCTGTTTTTACGATTTTCACTCTATTTTCTCAGCGAACAATACCATCATAGATGCGATGGAATCCCGGTCGCCGATAACTACTGCGGTATCTCCTTCGTTCAGGATCGTATCTCCGTCCGGGGATACTACTGCGTCCACTTTCCCCGCACACCGGACGGCAATGACCGAGACACCGTAATTCTTACGAAGCTGGACATCGGAGATCCGCTTGCCTGCGATCTTTGACCCTTTCTCGACCCTGATCTGTTCGACCCGTGATTTATTTTTGGACAGCATCTCATTCGCCTGCTTTGCCCGCATCCTGACGATCTCGAATTTCCCGCCTTTTGTATTTAGTTTGAGATTTGAATTGATCGGCATCTCGATATATTTGTCGTAGATCTCGTTTCTTGCCTGTTTTGCATACAGATCGAAGTCCTGTACCGGCACCTGCTGATTGGAAAGGATCCGATGGAAGATCTGAAGGGCCGCTTCCTTTTCATCCACGATCACTTCATCGGCTCCGAGACGATACAGCTCGGCGGTCTCGGAGATGTACCGCGATCTCGTGATGATCCCGATCTTCGGATTCATTCTGCGTGCGGTCGTGACGATCGCCTTGGTCGTGTCCATCTGCGGGATCGAGACTACGATCGTCTGGGCTTTTTTGATCCCGGCAAATTCCAGGATGCCTTCCCTCGACGCATCGCCGTAGTGGATGTTCTCCCCGAGCTTTTTCTCGGTTGAAACCGTTTCCGGGTTGAGTTCGAGAATAACGTAGGGAATGCTCACTTTTTTCAGTGCTTTTGCCACATAATGGCCGGTAAGTCCGTAACCGACGATGATGACGTGCCCGATCGGGAGTTCATCCTCGACGCTCCCGGCAGGGCTGCTGTATCCGGGTCCCTCCGGAACCGGTGTCGGGAAGAACCGGTCGACGAACTTGGGCGCGATACTGATCATGGTCGGCGTCATGATCATCGTCATGATCGAGACCGCGAGAAATATCTGATACATATTATCGCTCAGAATACCGCTGGAATATCCGGTGGCTCCGAGAACAAAGGAGAACTCTCCTATCTGGGAGAGACCGAATGCCGAGAGAAGTGCGACACCTGTTGCCATCCCAATCACCTTGACGGAGATAAAGCTCACCACGAGTTTTGCAATGATCAATGCGGCGGCAAGTATGAGGAGGAAAGGCAGATGCTGGGCGAGGAACGTAAGGTTCAGCAGCATGCCGATGGAGACGAAGAAGAAACTGGTCAGGAGATCCCTGATCGGCATGATCTGTCCGATGACCTCATGACTGTAATCCGATTCGGAGATGGCAACTCCAGCAAGGAACGCTCCGAGCGCGAGAGACACGCCGTTTAAGGACATGAGCCAGGCGATCCCGAGACAAATGGTCACGATCGAGATGATAAAGAGTTCACTGCTCCGAGTGAGGGCGACCCTTTGCAGAAATTTCGGGACGAGATAGATGGCAGCGATCAGGATGATGCCGAGCATTCCAAGACCGACCACGAAGTTCAGCACGGTTCCAAGGAGATTGGTCTCTTCGGGACCGGCAAGGATTGGTGCGAGCATCATCATCGGAACGACCGCGAGATCCTGGAAGATCAGGATGCCGAGAGCGATCTTTCCGTGTTTGGTCGCCATCTGCCCTTTTGTCTGATAGATATTCAAAACGATGGCCGTTGACGATGTCGAGACCATCATTCCAAGGAATATAGCGGTGTTGGAGGGGAGTCCTGCGAGCTGCAGGGCAGCCCAGATGAGGACTGTCGTGATGATCATCTGCATACCGCCGCCGATCAGGACGACCTTTTTCATGGAGAGGAGGTTTTTGAGCGAGATCTCAAGACCGATGGTGAACATCAAAAGAATGACACCGAGTTCTGCGAGAATGGCGACCTGCTCTTCGGTGATCAGATGGAGACCGAAGGGGCCGACGATGATTCCTGTTATAAAATACCCGATAATGAACGGGATATGGATCTTTTTGCTGATAAATAACACGCCGATCGAGCATGCGAGCACGATCACCACCGCCAGTAAAATACCCATTTGAACGACCATATCCATGTCCTATTGTATGTAGCAGAATAATACTCCGTGATCAGTAAAAAATGTAGCTATACATTGGCAGGATATTCCCTTTCATTGTGTGATCCGGAATATGTTGAAATGATTTTCGTATGCCGCATCCCGGTCTTTTGAGGAAAAATTTTTTAACATTTGAAATGAGGATATGTACTGCTTACCTATGCCGGATACGTTTCTTTCCACCTACCTGAATACCGCGATAAAAAAGCTGATCAAAGATGTCCTGAAGGGAACGCTTTCGAACAGGAAGGAGACGGCGTTTCTGTTATCGCAGGCACGTCAGCAGCGGGAGAATGCGAAGAAGCGGGGTGCACATCCGAATATGCCGGTGTTTCTTATCGCGAGTATCACGTCGTCGTGCAATCTTCACTGTGTGGGCTGCTATGCGAGAGCGACGGGTATGTGCGGCGATGCGCCGGGAGGAGCGGAACCGCTGACCGTTCCCGAGTGGGAGAATATTTTCGGTCAGGCAGAGGAGCTCGGGGTCTCGTTTATCCTTCTCGCGGGAGGGGAACCTCTTCTCCGCCGCGATCTGATCGGGGCGGCGGCAGGGCACGCATCGATCATCTTCCCGATATTTACGAACGGGACGCTGATCGATGCAGAGTATACGAAGCTTTTCGATGATAACCGGAATCTCGTCCCGGTCATCAGCATCGAAGGGGGCATCGAGGAGACGGATGCCCGCCGGGGTTCGGGGACGTATACCTCGATCCTTGCGTCGATGGGTCGCCTCCGTGCTGAAAAGATCCTGTTTGGCGTTTCGGTGACGATCACGACGGAGAATCTTGCCGAGGTGACGTCGGCTGCGTTCCTGGATCTGCTGCGGGACCAGGGATGCAGGCTCGTGTTCTATATCGAGTATACGGCGATCGATCACGGCTCAAAGGAGATGGAACTGGACGCGGTGATGCGTGAGGAGCTGGAGGGGAAACTGACAACGATCAAGTCGGCGTATCCGGGGATGGTGTTTATTTCGTTCCCGGGAGACGAGAAGCATATGGGGGGGTGTCTTGCGGGCGGGAGAGGATTTTTCCATATCAATCCGTACGGTTCGGCAGAGCCGTGCCCGTTTTCGCCGTATTCAGACCGGAATCTCCGGAACGTTTCTCTGCTGGATGCGGTGAACTCGCCGTTTTTTGCAAGGCTGATCGATGCGGGTCTCGTGGGCGGGGAGCATGACGGCGGCTGTGCTTTGTTCGAGCACGAGGCGGAAGTCATCGCCCTCATGAATAAGGAGTGATCCGGTTACTGGAAACTACTGGAGGCTGCAGGAGGAGCAGCTTCCGTGCAGGTTCCGCTCGGTGAGCTGGCCGACCTGCAGTTCGAGGTCCCTGACCCGTTCCATGAGGTCGGCATAGTCACGCTCGAGTTCTTCGAGGCGTTTTTCCATGTTTTCTGCTGATGTCATGTATAGGAGGTTGGTGTGATCGGTTTTATAGGTTGGGTAGCGGGCTGTCCCGTAGGGGCGGCCTCAGCGGAGCAAACCGAAGGTTTGCGACTGGGGGAGGCGGGTCGGATGCTGAAAGCAGACGACCTCAGCCGAGGCGGGATGAGCCAAAGGCTCATCCTTAGGCTGAGCAAGGCTTTGCCTTGCGACCAAATCTTTGATTTACGACTGGGGGAGGCGTGCTGTCCTGTAGGCTCATTCTTAGCTGAGCAAGGCTTTGCCTTGCGAGTAGGCGGGGAGGGGTTTTCGTTTTTTCCACATTTTGTCGGTGAAGACAAGGATGACTGCCAGAATGAGGAGGAGCACATTAAATATGTCGGCGGCATTGCCGGTCTGTGCCGGAAGGATCTGGGGGAATGCGTCGATGGATGCATGGAATAGAACAAGTATTAGGAGACTTCCTCCGCTGCGGTTATAAAGCCAAGTTATGATGAGGACGCCGGGAAGGAACCAGACAAACCTGGCTATGATATCGGTCATGTCGAAGGGATAGAATCCGGTGAAGTAGAGAGGGATATGCCAGAGCTGCCAGAAAAATCCGAGGATGATACTCACAACGATCGGGTTGAAGAGGAATTGGAGTTTCGGCAGTGCGAATCCTCTCCATCCGGGTTCTTCCTGCAGGGGTCCGCCGATGAGGAGGATCGTGAAAAAGAGGATCACGGCGGAGAGCGGCTGGATGCTCTCTATCCCTGAGATGTATGTTGAGAAGGACTGCCCGCTGTACAGCAGGTCGATCACGCTGCTGAGGATGACGAGCACCGGCCATACTCCGAGAGCGAAGAGATACCATACTGGTTTTACTCTCCACTGTCCGAGTGAACCCATGAGGTCCCGGACACCTTCGGTGCGGGAGAAGATCCGGGTGATGACGACGGCGGAGAGAGTGGCAAGGATACTGCAGAGGATAAGGAAGACCGGGTCCGCGAGACTGCCGCTGAGCATGGGCCAGAAAAGAGCGAACGGCAGGATGATACAGAAGAGGACGGCGAACCGGAGAATGTTTTTCCATCGCGGGATGGCGGTTTGTGCGGGTTTCAGGAGTTTGGAGAGGAGTACGGCGCTGAGTGCCGGACCGAATGCACCTATGACGCAGATGAGCATCATATATGCAGGTGTATTGAGCGGGATGACGAGAGGAATGCTCCAGATGATCCAAGAACAGGCGAAGGCGATCAGGAAAAAAGCGATGATCGGGTGTTTTTTGATGGTTTCTTTGTAGGGATACACGTATTTTGTCCTTTATACGTTCATTGGTAGAAGGGTTGATGTGATGATATTTAAGGATTACTATGTGCGGCAGGATATCTCAGAGATTTCCTGGATTTTTTTCTGAGAATAATGCAGATAATCGAAGTGTTTTTTTGAGGATTCATATTGACGATCCGTGTTTCGAGGTTGAAATGAGTATTTCCGTTCGGTCTTTGTTGAGTTGCCTCTTCGCGAGAAGGGAAAAAGAAGGGTTATGTTTATTTGAGGATGGGGTGGGGGCGGCTCGCGGTGGAGAGATCATATTTTCGAGGTTTATGGGAGGTTATGGATCCTCATCCACACGTGAATATTCGGCCTTTAAACAAATCGTGTGGGTTTCATCACATAATTCGTGGAAATAATGTGATGTACATCACATTATTTTTAGAATGACTGGATACAGTTCAGCGATGAGAACAAGCGTATTCTTCGAGTTTTTTTAGCCAGCTGTCAAAGTGAGGGCACTTTTCTCGTATTACCTCGAGTCCAATATTCTCTGCAATAGGAATTCCGTGATAGATTTTCTGGTATTGAGTCCCGTAGATTTCCTTAAGGTGAACTGATGGGCCTTTATTTGTGTCTATTTTTTCCGGTTCGCCAAATTTATGGAGAACAGTTTTTAGTTTACTCAATGTTGATGGTGTAGCGTTTTGGAGGTTTCTGTTTATGGTATCAACGCTGGAGAAAAGAAGGGCTTCAAATTCGTGAAGCTGAATGTAGGGGATGAAGTCGGGAGAGAGTTCATCCAGATCCTCTTTGAGTTTTTGTTCGAGGAACAAAACTTTTTCTTCTGCATTTTTCCGGGATTCTGCTTCGTCTTTTCCCGGAAAATCAGAGGGCAGCTGATAGAGATCTATCATCGTGGTGATGAGACATGGCGCATGCCCTCTTAGTCTAATGGTGTTTTTGCGGAATTGTGCGTAGGTGGAGAGTCCCCCGAAATGGGTTGCATCGGTCTGGTTGGTCTGGACTTTGACGATGAAGCCAAGGGAGGTTAGATAGGATATGAGGACTCTGTCGACAAAGCGTTTCTCTGTGTCTCCTTCTACGTGGATTTTGAGGAGCATGATGATTACGGGTTACCGCCCATGATGTTTTTGCGCCAGATCTCACCGAGTGTGTAATCTTTTAACCAGTCTTTGAGTTCTTCTGTATCCGGTCTGGTGATTTTTGTTTCTCCGTGTTCTTTTTCAGCGATGAGGATGTCGTCAGGGGTGAAGCAGTTCACAAGCTGAACGGATTGTGTGGATATGAGCAGTTGGGAGTTGGCAGAGGCGAGTTTGATGAGTTCTGCAAGGATCTCGATCGCTTCCGGGTGGAGTCCAAGTTCGGGTTCGTCGATGATGATGAATTTCGGGGGGTTGGGCTGCAAGAGGAGGGTGGAGAGAGCAATGAATCTCAGTGTCCCGTCGGAGAGAGCGGAGAGGGGGAAGTCGTAATGTTCTGCATATCTATCGTTCCAGAGAAGTCTGACGTTTTCTCCCGTTTTCTGGAAGATAAAGTCTTTGAAGTCGGGAAAGGCAAACCTGATGGCAGTGATGATGCTTTCGTAGTTTTTGGGATAATTATTTTTGATTTCGTAGAGGAATGCTGCGAGGTTGTCTCCATCGGGATGGAGGTATCTGGTCTGATATATGTCAGAGACCCGTTTTAAGGGAGAGGTGTTTCCCGTGTCCTGGAAATGGTAGATGATGAAGTGGGTTTGGAATTGCTCAAGTTTTTCTTTGAGATCAGATAATTTATCGTATTCAGCAATATCTGAACGGACAATGTTATCTCCGGCAAGGTGAAATTTGATATCCGGGTTGTTGCTGATTATGACGTTGTCATCCTTTCCCGCCGTCAGGAAATAGTAAAACTGATATCGATCTTCGATCCCGATCTTGATCATTACCTGATCTGTGATTTTAGTCCCGTAGTGGAAGTTTTGGTTTGCCCCGCCGTTTTTTTCGATGTAATGCCGAAGGTGTTGGCGGTCGTCGGATGCTGCATCCAAAAGCTCGAAGGCAGAGAGGAAACTGCTTTTCCCGGATCCGTTTGCGCCTAAGAGGATGTTTATTTTTCCTAGGGTGACCTCGACGTCTTTGATGGATTTCCAGCCTTTGATGGATATTTTATTGATAGGAAGAGGTTCCCTTGTAGGTTCCCTTGTAGGTTCCATTGTACGTTGTGTTTTTGTGCTGTAGGGTATTAAAGGTATTTTTGGAATAATTACTGAATCTCATGTAGGTTTTTTCTCTAAGAATATCCTAAATAGACATCATGTATCTTTCCCGGGTTATTATCCAGAATTATCGTTCTATTGATTTTCTTAATCTTGAATTTTCGAAGGGTAAGAATGTTATTGTGGGTAAGAACAATTCGGGTAAAAGCAATATTATTTCTGCAATAAATCTTCTTTTAGGGGAACCATCTCCAGCTTACGAAAAGTCGTCCAACATAAAGATGAACGATTTCTGTAAGGGAAATATTGATCACCCAATACACATCTGCTGTGAAGTAAAACGTGATGATGGTGACATTTTTGACATCGAATCGATGAAAAAAGAATGTAATAGATTCTTTATAAACATTGACAAAGTTCAATTAGATATCACCTCACCAAACAGTGAAGATAAATCATCGATTGATAAATTTGACCAAGAACTCGGGAATATTCTTACCACCGATTTTGATGAAATAGAATATACATCACGTGGCGGAACAAAGGAATTTATCAAATCTGATGATTTCAACAATGCATATGAACAAGAATTTATCGGAGGCGGATATGGAGATAGAAAAAACGCAATCACATCATTTCTCTATATTTTTCAAGCATTTGTTGATTCAGAGAAGCGTATTCATAAAAAACTGTGGTTAATATATCAAAGAAATAACATCAACCAATGGACAATAACTAGTGCATCCCGCCTGAGAAACTCCATTCTTCAAAGTGCCATTATCCCCTCTTTCCGAGATCCTTACAAACAATTAAGGATTGCTGATTATACGTGGTATGGAAAATTACTGAAATATTCTACTGAAAAAGGGGATTTAACTGAGTTTGCAGAAGCATGTAATCATGTAAAAAATGCATCAAATAAACTCTTCTCTGAGTTGACTGAGGATTTACTAAAAGAAACTCTCAACATCGCTTATCCGGAAACGATTCTGAGTGTTCAGTGCAGTCCACAAAATATTGATGCGTATAAGATGGCTCTTCTGTATGTTGATGATGGGTTCAACAGTTTGCTGACTGAGAAAGGGTCTGGAATACAGAGTATGGTTATAATTGGACTTTTCAGTTATTATGTGAAAAAGATAGTCGTTTCCGGGTCTGCTCTTCTTGTGGTTGAGGAGCCTGAACTATACCTTCATCCGCATGCCCGACGTGTTCTTGCTAAACGTTTGAACAATTTTGCTGAGGGGAGTAAGGATCAGGTTATTGTTACAACACACTCACAAGAATTGTTGGATATTACCTCACCCAACACGCATATTATCCGGATTCACAAAGGAACTGATAAGATAACCCGGGCGTATAATGTTGGGTTTTCAGATGCTAAATCTCTGAAAATTATTTTAAGACAAGACAATTCAGAAGTGTTTTTTGCAGATAAAGTTATTTTGGTGGAAGGTACTGAACAATACGTCCTACGTGAAATTGCAAAATGTTATGGTGAATCTTATTATTCGAATCCTGATTGGTTAGATGAGAAAAACATCTCTATTATAGAAGTTGGCGGCAAAAAACAGTTCCTTGCATATACAAGTGTCCTTTCCAAACTCCATGTTGACTGGTATGTTATGGCTGATTTTGATTTCCTTTGTGATGGTATTACAGATTTTCTCCGAGGGCAGTTCGGTGAGGCAAAAGCAAAGACGTTGATAGATAAAGTAAATGGTATAATGGGTAGAAAGGGCACTCAAATTGAGGTGAAAAATCTAAAAAATATTGCTGAAATACGTGATGAATCTATTCAAAAAAGTGTATTAGATTTCATTGAAGAGCTTCAATCATTGAATATATTTATCTTGAAAGGAGATTTAGAGGCATATTTTACTGATGATGCGAAAAAGGCTTTAAATCTTGATAAACATCCAAAACAGTATAGGAAAGGCGAATCCGTTATTGATTTGATATTTAATGTTCTTTCAGTTGAGATGCCAATTTACAAGTTGATTCAGTGTGCGGATATAGTACCTTTGTTCGATGCTTTGAAGAAATGTCTGGAATCTCCTGCCTCCAAAAATTAGGATTCTCCACCGCGAGCCGCTCCGCGCCGGAGTCGCGGCTCCGCACCCCGAATCAGAAAAGAGAGACATGTTTCCTATAAGAAAAACCGGCACGCCGGTTTTTCCTTAGCATTTTTCCAGACGGCGTGCGATTCCTGCGTAGGCGATCAGCCGGAGCAGAGCACGAAGACGCAAGAAAAATGCGATTCGCGAAAATTCGCGAAAATTCGCGGAGATTCGCGGTAAAATAATCTCATGCGTCCACACCCAACCAAACACGAAATCTGTGAAAGAGAGCGAAAAGAGAAAACCTTTTTCCTGAATCCAAAATCAAGACCTGCCGTCCCTCTCCTCTCAACCCCTCCTTCCCGTCAAAAGTTCCTTATCCCCAAAAACCAATACTCAATAGATAATGGCAGCAACTACCGATCCCCCGTTCACCATCACCAACACCATGATCGAACGGGTCGGAGAAATCAGCCGGCGTATCGGGACACTCACCGTCGGAATCAATATGAGCAGGAATCCCCGTCTCCACCACGCCAACCGGATCCTCTCTATCCATTCTTCCCTTGCCATCGAAAACAATACCCTCACTCTTGAACAGGTAACCGATATCATCCAGGGGAAGCATGTTCTGGGACCTCCTAGTGAGATACGGGAAGTCAAAAACGCTTTTCAGGCATATGAACTCCTTCCCTCCCTGGATCCCTACTCTGTAGATGACTTTCTGCACGCTCACCAACTCATGACGGCAGACCTCATCAATGATGCCGGCAGGTTTCGGACTAAAGGCGTCGGCGTATTCTCCGGGGATACTGTTGTCCACATGGCTCCTCCCGCCTCGCTCGTCCCACAACTCATCAGCAGCCTCTTTGCCTGGGCAAAATCTTCAGACGTTCACCCCCTCATAAAAAGCTGTGTCTTCCATTTCGAGCTGGAATTCATCCACCCGTTCATCGATGGAAACGGCCGCATGGGAAGGTTATGGCAGACGCTCATTCTTTCCAAATGGGAACCGCTCTTTGCCTGGATCCCGATCGAATCCCTCATTCACGAATCACGTCAGCAGTATTACGATGCTCTGGGAGAATCCGGCAAAAATGGGAATTCAACATATTTTGTCGAGTTCATGCTTTCGGTCATCAGCAATGCGCTGAACATGTATGAAACGGATGTCAACAAGCCGCGTGTCCGGTTAAGTGAAAAAGAACAAACCATTCTCAACCTCATCAAAGGAAACAGCCGGATAACCATTGCCGAAATAGTGGAAATAACCGGATATCCGCGAAGCACGGTTACCAGAATCATCAAAAATATGTTGGACAATGGGATAATCGAGCGTGTTGGTCCCAAAAAGAACGGATACTGGATGCCGCTTCCCAATTACTGATTTTCATTTATAGTCCCATTTATGGTCTCATTCTTCCCCTAGGGGTGGTCTTAGCCGAGCAAGGCTTTGATTTGCGACCAAGTCGATAGACTTGCGAGTAGGCGGGGTGCGGAGTCGCGGTGGAGATATTTTATTTGGATTCAGAAGAAGTTGTTCTCTATCCTCTTTTTTTCGCCGATTCGCGGTTGGTTTTTATCATGTGTCCAAAAATAGGATATCCCACCGCGAGCCGCTCCGCGCCGGATCGCAAGTCTAACGACTTGCTTAGCTGAGGTCGTCCGCTTCGCGTCCAACCCGCAGTCACTCCCCCGCACCCCATTCAGGTAAGAGGGAGCCGCTGGGGCGGCGACAGGATTTGCCCGAACGTTCCCGATGAGGGATGAACCGGCGGGACGATAAGACCCGCCGAGTTCAAGTGAGGAATAGCAAATCCGATTCTGAGAGCCCGAAGGGCGGGATTCGCGCCGATTCGCGGTTGGTTTTTCTCATGCGTCCACGCTCATCCAATGCATGAAATCGACGTAAACATTCACATACAAACAAAACTCTTCTCCTGAATCAAAAAATAGGATTCCCCGCCGCGTCGGGCTCCGCGCCGGAGTCGCCCTCCCGCCCCCATTATCAGGATAATATCTGTATATCTGCCCTCATCCACCCCCTGTTCCCCTTTTCGTGCATTTCGTTGATTTTAGATAATTTGGTGTGGGGAACGGGGGAGGGTACTACATGGAGATTGTCCAACGAACTTTTCTCTTTTTCGTGTTTTCGTCCTTTTTTCGTGCATTTCGTGTGATGGCGGGTTGGACGCTGAAAGCGGCCGAACTCAGCGGAGCAAATCTTTGATTTGCGACCAAGTCGATAGACTTGCGAAAAATGTACCACGAAAAGAATCCCGCACAAATAATCAAAACACACCCAAAAAATCTCTATATCTAAAAAAATGTTAATGGATCTATTCCAGAAATCAGTGAATGGAAAGACCCGAAAGAACTCCTTCAAGGAATCCTTTCCGGGAACCTCCGCCTCACTTCACCAGGACGAGCAATTCCCCATTCTCGATAGCGACATCAGTATGGTTTACCATCTGTGCCGCCGCGATCGAATAGGACCGGGATTTCTCCGCAAGTGCGTCTCCTTCCACATCCACATCAACATCCACGCACACCGTCTTGATCCCGATAAGCTCATCCGAATACCGCGTGATCTCGAACGTTCTAAACTGCTGCGGGAAATCCCTCAGCGATGACGTCTCCACGACCCAGAATCCGTACTCCGGATGCTCCGGATCCGGCGACTCGATCGGCATGATCGTATTCCGGTGGTTATGTCCTGCGACCCACATCAGCAGATTCGAATACTTCTGCAGCTCGGTGATCAGTTCCTCTTGAGAAACCTCGGAGTAGGTACTCCAGCCCGAAGGTGAACCCACCTCCATCGTCGCGATCGGGATATGTGCCGCGATGATCATCAGAACACCTTCATCCTGTCCTTTCTGCAGCTCGGCCTTCAGCCAGGCGAACCGCTCTTCATCAAGTGAACCGCGGCCGTGTGCCCAGATATCGCCGAGCGTTGAACCGTTCACGGTCGTGTCATCCAGCATGATGATCCTGATACCCTCGACCGGGTCGAACGTATAGCATGCAAAGTCGTCCGCGATCATCTCTTCCGTATAGCCGTGACCATAGGGAAGGGAACTCGAGTTCAAAAATTCCTGCATGAACCCGATCCGGGTTCCATTCTCCGCAAGAGCATGACGGTTGGGATCTGCGATCACTTTAGGAGCTGACGCAAATCCTGAAGCATTGCCAATACCTATGATGGCGCCGTTCGGGTCCGATCCATTAAAGACACCCATATAATAGCCGGTAAGCGACGGGTCTCCGGTCGCGAGCACATCAAGCCGCATATTCGCAACCGTATCGCCGCGATACATCTGGCTTATGTTTTCATCGATCGCGAACACGCCCGTAAAGAACTGATCGTGATTCCCGATCGTCTGATACCAGGGCACATCCAGACCTTCTGCCGTAAACGTCTTCTGATAATCGAGATTCTCCTTCCCTGCATTTCCTCCCGAGGTTGGATCGATCGTTTTTCCGTCAAGAACATCAATGAACCAGCGCATTTCATTGTACTGATCATTGTTCGCCGCATCGCCAAGGGACAGAACAAGATCCAGCTTGTTCTCTTTGTTTATGTTGTTGATCGTCTTCACTGCGGCATCCAGCACCTGGGTCGAATACATCGAGACCGGTGAATATGCCGAAGGGAAGGGACTGAGATAGCCAAGAGCGATCACCTGTTGCGGTGACTCCTCATCCGTGATGTGGATATCCGAGATCGTTGCAAACGAAAGAAGCGTTGTGCCCTCGCCCGTCGGAGTCACTCCGCCTGTGATGTCATCTCTCACGGTCATCGGCACGCCGTCACCGTACGTCCATTCGCCAAACCCGTTGTAATGGTAAATACTGAGATTTGCCGGCGTGATGGTCTGATTCGCTCCCGGACTGACCGGGACCACGGTTAGTTCTGTCGTATTGGATGAGACTGTCTGATTTACACAGCCGCTGGAAAATACCAGCAGCACCGCAAAAATTACGAGTATTACTACCAAAATTCTGGACATAGTTTATCCTATTTGGATGTATGCGGTATAAAAAGATGTCTTATAAAAAAGAATTAAAAGATCGTGTCCAGCCTTCTTCCGATGTGGGGCACGAAATCCTTCTTTCGTGAAACGACTCCCGGAAGATGCATGGGTTTTCTCTCCCAGTGCATGGCAAGCATCGTCGCATCATCCGCTGCCGCAAACATATCCGATCCCATCTCCGAGACACTGGTATATAATGCAAGATAAATGTCCGGTGCATGCGGCTGTCGGAGTTTTGCCTCCAGTGCCGCAAAGATCGCCTCCTCATTGGTCTTCGCATACACATATGACGGCACGAGGACCTGGGAAATGATCACTCGTTTTCCCGACAGATTGTACTCCTTTGTGTCGCGTTCGAGCAGTTCGTCCTGCGAGACCCCGGAAAGGGACATCCCTTCCGCGATCAGTTCGTTGGCGTAGGCGATCGGATCGACACCTGCGATCTCGGACAGGAATTTTACCGCATCCTCGTCCTGCCGCGTCGTCGTCGACATCTTCAGACCGAGCGTATCGGAAAGGATCCCTGAGAGGAGGATCCCTGCCACCTCCTTTTTGGGTTTGATACCCGCTTCCATAAACCGTCTCGTTACGATTGTCGAGGTTGAACCGACCGGTTCCATATCGAAGCGGATCGGGCGAAGGGTCGCCATCGCTCCGAGCCGGTGGTGATCGATGATCTCGATGATGTCTGCGGTTTCGATCCCCTCGACCGCCTGACTGTACTCGTTGTGATCGACCAGGATCACCGACTTTGCCACGTCCTCCATCAGCGAGTTCCGGGAGATCGTGCCGAGCAGTTTTCCGTTCTCGTCCACGACACAGGCCGTCCGGTACTTCGAGTTCGAGACGATCTGTTTGACATATTCCATCGTATCGGCGATGCGGACGGTCGGCACGTCTTTTGTCATGATCGACTCGGCGGGCAGGGTCAGGTGGATCATCTTCGCGACCCCGAACGCGTCGACTTCGGTCGAGATGACCGTAACGCCTTTCTCTGCGGCCGAGGCAAGAAGCCGCTCGCCGACCGGGGCAGAATCGGCGATGATCAGTGCCGCGATCCCTGCCGAGGTCAGTGCGAGCTGGGTCGGTTCGTCGTCTCCGACGATGGCGATATCCTTTTTCGTGATGCGGGAGAGGATCACGTGCAGGGCGTCGATCGAAATATACACGGCTCCTTCAAGGACCGTATGATTCTTCACCCGCACCGTTCCGTGCAGGATCCGTGCAAGCGTGTCCACGCTCACCGGCGAAACGGCGAGCGTCTCCATCTTCGTGTTCGAGACATACGCTCTGGCAAGGCCGTGCTCGCTCACGAGACCGATCAGGTTCCCGTTCGGATCCGTGATCGGCAGATTCCGCAGATCGTTTTTGTCCATCAGTTCGATCACGTCGATCGTCGGCGTTTCCGCGTTCGCGCTTTCCGGATGGGTGAACGGGATATCCGCCACCGACGGCTCGACACTAAGGACAAGGGCAGGTCCTTCGACATCGAATTTTGCGAGAGCATACTTCGACTCGGCGTTCAGGTCGCCGCATCGTGCAGCGATATAGGTGTCCGCACCATCCCTATTGAGAAATGCGGCATAACCGATGGCACTGCAGATACTGTCCGTATCCGGGTGCCGGTGACCTAATACATATATGGATTTCAACTCTTCCCAACTCCCGACGATATATGCCTATATTTGGGTGGAAGATTAGATAGAACTTTTTGCCTGCCGAATCTGAAGGCACGCAAATAATTAAGACATTTCCCCCCGTATCTATTTGGCATCATGCACAAGGAAGAATTACTTGAGCTTCACCAAATATTTTTTGACATAAAGGTCTACTACGAGTCATTAAATCCAGATCTGAAGTTTCCCCAATACAATGCACTGAAAATCACCCCGGATATGGTCAACCGGAGTAAACTCGAGCACAAATATGCAATATTCATTCTCGGCTCCGAGATTGCATCTGCCATGAAAGAGATCGAGACCATCTCTTCGCGCGGTATCCCGACCCGCATGAAAGAGCTTGCCGACCGCACGCTCAAGGAAATGGAATCCGAAAAAGAACAGTAAAAAAAAGGCGGGGATCCCCCTCAACTATTTTAGCTTCTTGTAAATTCGATTCCGATCACGGTGCAGGTTTTCTCATTACTGTTCATAACAAGCGTGTTCTGCTGGGAAAATCCTGAAGCGGCGATCGCAAAGAACATCTTATAATTGAGATTGGTTGATTTGGTCCAGGTGAAATCAGATGGAAGCTCTGTTCCCATACTTTTCACGGTGACTTCTCCGGTACCGTCTTCGTTGAAGACCATCGTGTAATACTCGGTGTATCCGGCATTGGTGGTCTGTCCGTCCCATGTTCCGAAGATCGGATCGAGTGCTCCGGGAGTCTCGGGGCCGGTAATGTCTGACGTTGTTATACAGCCTGCCGTGATGAGGCACAGGAAAATGATTCCCGTGATCAGGGATATAAAAAGAGTTTTATTCATACCAGAAATAGAGTCCGGTATTATATAATCATTTCCTGCCTTCTCGGTCCTGACGTATCAGATAGTCAGCGAGAAGTTTCGGGATGGGTGCCGTCATGCAGTGCCAGTTCGGGGTGCCGTTCACTTCGAGGACGGTATACCCGCCGTCTTCGAGCGGGAGGAGGTCGACCCCGCAGTAGTCGATCCCGACCGCACGTGCCGCTTCTTCTGCAGCCTCGGCCATATCTTTCGGGATCTCGACTGCCTGTCCGCATCCTCCCTGGTGGATGTTGTGGGTAAGATGTGCGGATTCGCGTTTGATCGCTCCGACCGCTTCATTGTCGATGACGAAGATCCGGTAGTCACGGTCGTTTTTCACATACTCCTGCACATAATACGGCGGTTCTTCTTTGATCTCGTCGACGGAGTTGAACAGATAGATCCCGTTTCCATCATAGCCGTAGACCGGTTTATAGACCGCTTTTCCGCCGTGTGCGTCGAGAAATTTCTGGACCTTTTCTTTGCTGTTCGTGAAGCATGTCGCCGGGCTTGGCGCTCCGGAGCGGAGTATTTTTGCGGTCGTCGTAACTTTGCTTGCGCAGATCGCGATAGCCTCCGGGGAGTTGATCACATGATTTTCCAGTTCAAGGGCTTTGAGGAGTTCGAACTGGACCCCGTCCTGTTTTATCCCGCAGGCCCAGATGGTCTCGCCAAAAACCGGGAGATCGAACGGATCGACGGCGGCAAGGTCAAGAGTAACAAACGGGACGCCCCGCCGTTTGAGTTCGGCCTGGACCATGCCGGTGGAGTTGTCGGTCGGTGTATCAGTCGGTTTCGGGATAATATGAATCATTAATTTGTGTTTGCTTTGGCGATGTAATAAGTCTGCCGTGATAGTGCTGACCTCTTCAAAAGTAACGTCCTGGGTGAAAAATATGAAAAATATTTGCGGATGGATGCGAATGATCCTTGTCCCTTATTCCCGGTTTCTTGTAATGGATTCTTTTAGCAGAGAGGAGGAATATCCGTAATAGATGAGCTGCTCGGATCGTTCATATGTTCCGAAATTAAGATATTTCCACCGCGGGACGCTCCGCGCCGGAGTCGCGTCCCCGCACCCCATTATCAGGGGGTAGAATGCCCATCTCTCTCATCCGCCCCTGTCCCCCTTTTCGTGAATTTCGTTGATTTGCGGGTCGGACGCTGAAAGCGGACGACCTTAGCAGAGCAAGTCTATAGACTTGCGAAGATGCGCCCATCAAAAAGAATCCCGTACACGAAACCGAAGTATGACCAAAAAGGTCAGCATCGAAAAATCCCTGACTGGAAAGATTCATATCGGGATTATTAGATCAAACAAATGTGCGTTGGAAAAATTATAAAAAAAATTATGAATACATTCCGTCCGGCAGGGATGTGAGCTTCTGTGTTCGTCCCAGCTTGACTGCCTCGATCGCTTTCGTGAAGTCGTCGCCGCTGATCTTGGTCTTTTTGTTCCTGACGGCATTCATCCCGGCCTCGACGCAGATCGCCATAAGCTCCGAGCCGTTCATATTCGGGGTGTCTTTGGCGATCTTTTCGAGCGAGACACTCTTGTCCAGATGCATCTTCCGTGTGTGGATCGCAAGGATCGTCCTCCGTCCTTCCTCGTCCGGGAGCGGGAACTCGATGATTCTATCGAATCTTCCCGGTCGGAGCAGGGCCTGATCCAGGATATCTATCCTGTTCGTAGCCGCGATGATCTTCACATTGCCGCGGGTATTGAATCCGTCCAGCTCGGACAAAAGCTGCATCAGGGTCCGGTTCACCTCGTGATCTCCGGCAGAGTAGGCATCGGTACTTCGGGAACCGCCGATCGCATCGATCTCGTCGATGAAGATGATCGCCGGCGCCTTGTCCCGTGCAAGGGCAAAGAGTTCCCTCACGAGCCGTGCGCCTTCACCGATGTATTTCTGGACAAGTTCGGATCCGACAACCCGGATGAATACGGCGTTCGTTTCATGGGAAACTGCTTTTGCAAGCAGGGTTTTTCCGGTCCCGGGCGGGCCGACGAGGAGAACGCCTTTCGGCGGCTCGATGCCCACCTTCTCGAACAACTCCGGATTGAGGAGCGGGAGTTCCACTGCTTCGCGTAAGAGGGTCTTCTGGGTTTCCAGTCCGCCGATATCCGTGTAGCTGACGTTCGGCGCTGTTTCGACCTCCATGCTGGAGATGAGCGTATCGTATTTATTCGGGAGGACCTCGACAAGCACGAACGACTGGGGATGCAGAGCACACTGCCGCCCTGCGATAAGATCTGCCGGGTCGACGGTCTCAGCGACCTTTGACAGGAACTGCGGACCGGTGGTGCTCCTGACGATGACCCTGTCTTCGGATGCGAGCGCTTCGATCGTTCCTATCACGAGCGGAGGCGTGCGGTATTGTTCAAGCTCGCCTTTGATCTTTTTTGCCTCGCGTTTGAACTGATCCCGTTCAGATTCCGTTGCCGCGGCCTGGAGTCTCAGCTGTCTGACCGTTTCCCGTAACTCATAATTGCGGCCTTCGAGGGCAATGTTGGTTTTTCTGAGTTGTGCAAGTTCCTCTGACGAAATAACCGGTTCTACGGACATGGTCGGCTTGACCACATCCTGATTGTCATCCTGCCCTGATTCAGTCATAAGAATGCCCTATGATTGGTATATCTGATGAATTCAGTAAAGTAGCTTTCGGAATAAGACCATGGCGGTTCCGGCAGTTTTTGAAAATACCGTGTTCTCAGTTTCTGTCATTCAAAGACCTCACTTCTTGCCGGATAGGAAAAGGGTTAATGTATGCGAGGGGAAATATAGATGAGCGAGAATATCATGCAGACAGAATATTGTGAGTTATGCGGGGTAGCACTGTCAAAGAAAGGCAGATTGGTGCAGATCGAGGGAGCAAAGCCGATGAGAGTTTGCGACAAGTGTGCGAAACTCGGGACCGAAGTCCAGGCTCCCCGTGCTCCAGTCATGTCGTTTGGCCGCCCGGTTATTACGACAAAGGCCCCTGCTCAGTCTCGCGGAGCTCAGCAGGCGAACCGCAAGCGGGATATGTTCGATTACATCGAGGGCGATATCGTTGAGGATTACCCCCAGCGGATCGCAGCGGCAAGGCTCGCCAAGGGCTTTACCCAGAAGGATCTTGCATTCGTATTGAAGATGCAGGAAGGCGATATCAAAAAGTTCGAGCGCGGCGACCGTGCCCCGACAGAGGACGAACGCAAGAAGCTTGAGAAGGAACTTGAGATCGTTCTTCTTGATTCGCAGGACGATGACGACAAGCTTCAGGCGGGTGGCGTCGCATCGACGACTCTCGGCGATGTTCTTCAGGTGAAGAGGAAATAATGTCGTCCCCGCTTATTCTTGTAAACTTCAAATCATACCGTGAAGGGGCAGGTAATGCGGCAGGACAGATAGGTTCGGCCGCAGAACTTGTTATGCAGGAGTCAGGGGTGACTATCGGTGTTGCTCCGCAGTTTGTGGAGCTTCACCCGTTTTGCAAGCATTACGAGATCCCGGTGTATGCCCAGCATATCGATGCGGTGGAAGGAGCTTTCACCGGCAGGATCCCTGCGTTCACAGTGAGAGCGGCGGGCTGTGTGGGTTCGCTGATCAATCACTCGGAAAGGAGACTCACGATCGCCGAGATCGAGGCATGCGTGGAAGCGGCCAAGTTCAACCATCTTGAGTCGGTGGTCTGCACAAATAATGTGGCAGTTTCTGCAGCAGCAGCGGCATTTTTGCCGACCTATGTGGCGATCGAGCCGCCTGAACTGATCGGATCAGGGATCTCGGTCACGAAGGCGGATCCGGATATCATCAAAAACTCGGTTGCTGCAGTGAAACGCATCAGTCCGGATGTGAAAGTTCTCTGCGGTGCCGGGATCCAGTCGGGCGAATGCGTGAAGACAGCCATCGATTTTGGAGCAGACGGCGTTCTGCTTGCGTCAAGCGTAGTGAAGGCAAAAGATCCGGAAGCAGTGCTCCGCGATCTGGTGTCTTTGCTGTAATACCCAAAAAAATAAGTTATAATCTCTTTCTTTTTTTTAATAGGACTTATGCGGTGTGCTCTCAATCAAAAAGTTGACGTACATGTAAGATGTACTTTGATTTCGCGGTTGGTTTTTCTTTTGTGTCCACATCCGACCTTGCCCCTCAAGAATTGGATTCACACCAACACCGCGTAAGTCCCATTTTAATTGTTCTCTCTATACTTCTTTCCAACTGAAATTCTCTTTCCCTGCCCCGATCTCGAAATGACATTTGACGATCCCGATATCGAATTTGGAAAAGAATGCGGCAAGCGGTTTTGCTGAAACAGTGTTTCCGCTTTGTGTTATGATGAATTTCTGCTGATTGATCGCTGTTGGAGCAAGCATTGCTGCCTCCATGCCGTTTTTGAACCAGTCTGCCATCTCGCCTTCTACTTTGCAGAGCTGCATCATGTCCTTTGATCTATGCGGTTTGCCCGATGTATTCCCATAGCCGAGCGCAATGACGAGCTGGATCTTTTCGCCTTTGTTCAGTACGCAGGGTGCTTTCGATTTGCTGTAGGTCATCCCGACCCAGCAGGTGTTGAGCCCGAGCTGCTGTGCTTTCATTACGAGTTTCTCGCCGTAATATCCGCACGGTTCATCGGTCCCGGCTTTGCCTATGAGGGCGATGTAGTTTTTACAGTTTTCAAACTTCCCGTAGTGTGCCCGCATGCCGCCGAATGCATCGGGCTCATCGAGACACAGCTGGATATTCAGTCCGCTTTCCCGATTGCATTCATCTACCGTATCTTGAAGGGAAGATTTTATTTCACCTTCGATCATTTTGTCTGTAAAGCTGCGTACCGAATGACGTGCTTTGATCGCTTCGAGTAAATCCATTGTATTTTCCACTGCATCCATCTTCATTTTCTTTGCAGAAACGTTTTTTTGCGTTATCTACTGACGTTCGGCGTTTCGTTAAACGTTATTTGGCATTTATATGATAATTAATGTATAGTTCCCGGACTTCAAATCGTGATTACGTCTATTTTTCGGGGGTATTTAGCGGGGTTTTGTGAGGTCGGGAGTCGGGATCTTCGTCAACTCAACGGCTCGGCCCACCTCGCAAGTCTCCTGCAGAGACTTGCTCAGTTAAGGGCACTACGTGCCCCACAATTCCAAACCATCATACCCTTTCAAGAACAACATATCATCAATATGGTCTCTCCGAAAACACTCACTCCTGCAATGGAACAGGTCAAAACATTCAAGGAAAAATATCCTGACTGTATCCTTTTCATGCGGATGGGTGATTTTTACGAGACATTCTTCGAAGACGCTGAGATCTGTGCCCGCGAACTCGACATAGTCCAGACCTCCCGATCCAAAGACCCCGACGGGATCCCGATCCCCCTTGCCGGTATACCTTACCATGCACTCGACCTCTACCTTCCACGGATGATCCGCAAAGGATACAAGGTCGCCATCTGCGAACAGGTCGAGGATCCGAAACTCGCAAAAGGCGTCGTGAAACGGGACGTCGTTCGGGTCGTCACCCCCGGAACCGCGATCGATGCCGACGTCATTCCCGGCTCGACCGCCCACTACCTCACGGCGCTCTGTCCCGACGCGAAAAAAACCGTAATCGGGCTTTCATTTCTCGATATAACCACGGGTGAGTTCTTCGTTCGCGAGATCCCCTTCGAATCCGGATTCTCTGCACTCGCCACCGAAATAGAACAGTACAACCCGCTCGAGATCCTCGTCCCGCAGGGGATCCCCACGGACCTCATCTCCTTCCTCGCCTCCACCTGCCGGGTCCTCACCCCGGGACGCTCAGGCATCTTCACCGACGGCGTCGCCGAACTCACCGCCTCGTTTGGTGTCTCTTCCCTCGAAGGATTCGACATCAGCTCGCCTGAGTGCACGAACGCCGCGGGGGCAGCTCTCCGCTACGCAAAGGAAACGCAGAAGACCGATCTGCCCCACATCCACGGATTCTCCCGGAAATACTCGAACGACGCGATGATCCTGGACGCGATCACGCTTCGAAACCTCGAGATCCTCAACCCTCTCCGCGGCGACCGGAACGACACGACCCTCTTCGGCTTTCTCAACCGGACCAAGACCCCGATGGGGAGCCGTGTTCTAAGAAGCACCATCACCCGGCCTTTGACCTCGCCGGAAAAGATCGACCACCGTCTCGACGCGGTCGAGTTCTTCACCCAAAGACCCGTCCTCCTCTCCGGGGTCCGAAGCATCCTCTCCAGATTCACCGACATCGAGCGGATCGCCGGCAGGATCGCCTATGGGAACGCTTCGCCCCGCGACCTTCTCGCCCTTGCGGGAAGCTTGGCCGCCATCCCAGGACTCACTGCCGAACTCTGCGGCGCAGAAGGACTCCTCAAAGAAGAGCTTGAACAGATCCCCTCATTCACTGGCGTCGCCGAACTGATCCTTTCCGCGATTGTGGACGAGCCGCCTCTCGTCTACAAAAACGGCAATGTCATGAGGGAAGGGTACGACCGGGACCTTGACAAGATCAGAAATATCGTCACGAACGGTCGCGACTGGATCGCCGAACTCCAGCAGACCGAACGGGAACGCACCGGGATCCGTTCGCTCAAGATCGCCTACAACAACGTGTTTGGCTACTACATCGAGATCACGAAAGCGAACCTCCATCTCGTCCCCGATAACTACGAACGAAAACAGACCACCGCAAACGGCGAGCGGTTCACGATCCCCGCACTCCGCGAACGCGAAGCAATGATAGCACAGGCGGATGACCGCGTTCTCGCTCTCGAGATATCGCTCTTCGAATCCCTTCTTACGCATCTCGCCGACTTCGTCCCCGCACTTCAGCAGGCGTCCCGCTCTATAGGGACGATCGACATGATCGCCGCGTTCGCCGACCTTTCGCTCACCGGCGCCTACGTCCGCCCCGAACTCGTGGTCGGGACCGATCTTCTTATCCGGGACGGCCGTCACCCGATTGTCGAGAACACCGTTCCAGGCGGCTATGTGCCAAACGACACCGATATGAGTTCGATCGAACAGCAGATCCTCATCCTCACCGGCGCAAACATGGCAGGTAAATCCACCTACATGCGGAGCGTTGCTCTCATCTGCATCATGGCGCAGACAGGCTGTTTCGTTCCGGCACGCTTTGCGAGAGTCGGGATCGTCGACCGGGTCTTTACCCGGGTCGGGGCATCCGACGACCTTGCCGGCGGGCAGAGTACGTTCATGGTCGAGATGCTGGAACTCGCAAACATCCTCAACAACGCGACCGACAAAAGCCTCATCCTCTTAGACGAGATCGGCAGAGGAACGAGCACCGTCGACGGGTATGCGATCGCGAGATCGGTCCTCGAGTATCTGCACGGGAAAGGGGCGGCTGGTCCCCGCACGCTCTTTGCGACCCATTTCCATCAGCTGATCGGGATGGAGTCCGAGCTGAGGCGTGTAAGGAACTACCACTTCGCCGTGAAAGAGGATCAGCACGACATCACGTTCCTTCGAAAACTCATCCCCGGAGCGACTGATAGAAGCTACGGTATCCATGTCGCCAAGATCGCCGGCGTCCCGAAAAAAGTCCTGGTCCGTGCATCCGAACTCCTCAGAGAGGCGCTTTCCGAGGATGCTTCCTCCGGCGGGAAAAAATACTATACACAGATGCTCCTTATGGATGCCGAGGAGCCGGTCCCGTCCGCCGTCGAGGGACGGATCCGTGAAGCCGATCCGAACATGATGACCCCGATGGAGGCTCTTATGTTCATCAACGAACTCAAAGCAATGCTGGAGAAGAAATGAGCCGGGTAAAAATCCTCGATGAGGAGACGATCAGCCATATCGCGGCGGGCGAAGTGGTCGAGCGTGCCGCCTCGGTCGTGAAAGAACTCGTGGAAAATGCCGTCGACGCGGATGCCCGTTCGATCAGGATCGGGATCTCGGCGGATAAGACCGGGATCACCCGGATCTCCGTCACGGACGACGGGGTCGGGATGGACTTCGACGACGCTCTTCTGGCATTCCGCCAGCATGCGACAAGCAAGATATCCCGCCCCGAAGATCTTGACGGGATCACCACGCTCGGGTTCCGGGGCGAGGCTCTCGCAAGTATCGCGGCGATCTCGAAGGTGACGTTCACGACAAAAGAACGCGGCTCCTCCTCTCCCGAAGCGACCCGCATCGTGATCCACGGCGGGACGCTGATCTCTCACGCCGCCGTCGGCGCTCCGGAAGGAACGAGTATGATCGTCGAGGGTCTCTTTTACAATACTCCCGCCCGACGCAAGTTCCAGAAGACCACGCCAACTGAGCTGTCCCACGTGTATGATATGGTCGAGAGGATCGCTCTCTCGAATCGAAACATCTCCTTCGTCCTTCTTTACAACGGAAAAGAACGGTTCCAGACTTTTGGGACCGGTTCGTATCCTGACGTCATCGCTGCGGTGTTCGGCTCCTCCTTTTCAAAAGAGCTGACCCCGGTCTCCGGGAAATTCGGCCCCGTTCAGATCGACGGCTGGATCACCCGCCCGGGGTCTGAGATGAAGACGACCCAGACGCGGTTTTATCTCTCGATAAACGGCAGGCAGGTGACGTCCCGGCAGCTGCAGTGGGCGATCCGCGAAGGATACGGCACCCTTCTTCCAAAGGGCATGTATCCGGCGGCATTTCTCGATATCACCCTCGATCCCCGGGACGTTGATGTGAATGTGCATCCGACAAAGCGGGAGGTCCGCCTTTCCCGCGAGAGGGAAGTGATGCGGTTCATCCAGGATGCGATCTATCAGTCGCTGCATGAAGAGCGGGTCTTTTCTCCCGCGGCGAGCTCTGCGCCGGATCACAAACCTTCGGTCTGTTCAAGGCTCACGTCGTTTTCACTCCCCTCGTCATCCCCCGCCCGCGAGATCGTCACGACCCTGCCGGCTGATATCGTCGGCGAACCGATGCCTGCATATGCCGGAAAACGGGAGGCGAGGTCGGCACCTCTCAAGCAGACGGAGAAGCAGCTTCGGCGGACCGATACCGGGGATATGCCGGAAACGAATGTGTCCGTTCCCGAAGTCCTCGGTCAGATCGGCGATACCTACATCCTTGCAAAGAACGAAGTCGGCGATCTGATCGTCGTCGACCAGCATGCGGCACACGAGCGGATCATGTATGATCAGCTGGTTGCCCGCTCATCGTCGGCAGAGGCGGGTCAGGAGCTCATCGTTCCGCTCCCGATCACGCTTTCGAAAAAGGAGATCGCCGCTCTGCCTGATCTGCTGGATGTCCTCGCCGCTGCCGGCTATGTTCTGGAACCGTTTGGGAAAGACGTCTGGATGGTCCGTTCGGTCCCGGTCATCTCGGCGACGCTCGGTGACCCGGAGGTCATTCACGCTATCCTGGCAGCGGCTTTGGACGGGGTAGGCAGCACCGACGAGGTCCTTGACCGGGTGCTGAAGACCGCCGCGTGCCGTGCTGTCGTGAAGGGGAACACGCTGCTTACGGTAGAACAGATGCAGCGTCTCTTACGCCAGCTTATGGCGACAAAATCCCCGTATACCTGCCCGCACGGACGACCGACAACGATCGTTCTTTCGAAATCAAGACTGGCGGGCATGTTCCTGAGAACGTGATTTTAATAAAGAGTAGTACGCTTCATATGAGCCACTTATTTTTCAAAATATAGTGCCAACATTCCAGTTCTTTTTTTTGATTTAGGGGTGCGGGTGGGCGACTTCGGCGCGGAGCCCGACGCGGTGGAAATATCCTTTTTCCATGATTTAGTAGAACTGTCAAGGTAGTTCAATGACGGTGGAATATTAACATAGGACTTATGCAGTGGGCTTTCTCATGCTTCCACACCCAGCCATATACTTCCCGAATTGTATCCTCACAATCATCACATATTTCCTATCTGAATCCTTCAGTCCAGATGAACTACTTGGAAAGCCCAAATGGGCAAAGCCCATTTGAGGCGGCACGCAAGCCTTTGGCTTGCACGCAACGTATAGGGTCCTCAGCAAATAGGATAACCCACCGCGGGCCGCTCCGCGCCGGAGTCGCGGCCCCGCACCCCAAATCAAGAAAAGGGATTGTTCATCTATTTTTGCAGAAAAAAGACATGCAAGATAAGAAAAACCCGCATGCAAGTGAGCGAAGTGAAACGGAGAGCAAACCGAAGGTTTGCGAACGGGTTTTTCCCTTAGCATTTTTCAAGAGAGGGTGCGATTCTGCGTAGGCGAAGCCCAAATGGGCTATGCCCATTTGAGGCGGCACGCAAATCTTCGATTTGCACGCATCAGCCGGAGCAGAGCACCCGAACGCAAGGAAAATGCGATTCGCGTTAATTCGCGGAGATTCGCGGTTTTTTAATATCATGCTCCCACATCCAGCCATACCCTTCCTGAATTAGATTCACACCAACACCGCGTAAGTCCTATTCAAATAAGAATTGTGAGCAAAAAAAAAGTTTATCGGGCTATGCTGCTTTTCGCAGCCCCGATCATTTGTTTTCAGCTTGCGGCAGGCGCTTCTTCGCTGTCGATTCTCAGCTTCTTCGTCTTCCATCCTCCGCGCGTGTAGAAGAACAGGTCGAAACAGAACATCACGACCGTTCCGCAGACGACTGCATACCAGATATACTGTATCGAATACCCGCTGAGCGCAAAGAATGCTGCAAGACCTACCTGCACGATCAGCTGACCTGCAATGGCCGAGTACATCCCCGGGCGCGTCATGCCGGCACCGTTCATCGCAAATCCCATTGTCATAGCTATTGCTACGAGGAAGTAGGACAGCGGAACGATCTGCATAAACATGGTCCCGTCCGCGAGCGATTCGCCCGTCGCTCCAAAGAACTTCAGGAACTCCGTTGCAAAGATCAGATAGAGCGCCGCGACACCAATCATGAACACCGCATTGATTCCTGCGGCATATTTGACCGCCGTTACTGCCCGTTCAACTTTCCCGGCTCCGAGATTCTGACCAACCATCACGGCGACTCCCGTACACAGTCCCATCACGATGATCAGCCCCATCATATCCAGACGCAGACAGATACCATATGCCGCGACCGCGGCCGTCCCGTAAACTGCTATGATCGTTGTCATCGAAAGGAACGCCACGCTTCTGATACCGCTCTGGATAGCCGAGGGTATCGCGACCACCGCGATATCTATGATAAGCTTCGGCTCGAACGTGAACTTCTTCGGGAACCTGATCGGATTGTCTTTTCTCGACGGCAGAAGATACATCACGCCGATCAAAAGGAGTGCTCCAATTGCCCGCGAGATAAGGGATGCATAGGCAGAGCCCGCGATCCCGAATGCCGGAATGGCGCCAAGACCCTGGATCAGCGTAGGATTGAGGAAAATGTTCACCACATTGACCCCAAGCATCACATACATAGGTGTCCTTGAATCTCCTGTGCTCTGGAAAACCGTCGTCAGCGTGATCAAAATGACCATCACAAACAGACCCATAAGCATCGGTGTAAGGAATCTCGATCCTTCTGCCGCGACCTCGGGATAGGCTCCCATCAGCAGAAGCAGATTCTCTGAAAAGAACATACCTATCACTGCCAGGATCGCTGAAAATGCGAGTGCCAGATACAGGGAATGCAGCAGGATAACCTGGATACGTTCATACTTCTCCGAGCCGTATGCCCTTGATACGAAGGCCGCCGTGGCCGTCACAATACCGAAAATCACCGTGGTGAGGACCATGAGAACCATGATACTCATCGTACCGCCCGCGATGGACACATCCCCCAGCTTGCCGATGAAATACATGTCCACGACCTCCAGCACGCTCTGAAGAAGATTGCTGATAATGATTGGCAGTGCCACTATAAACAGGGCTTTACCGACCGGTCCTTCAGTAAGGAAATTGCTGGAATTATTCATCGTCACAATATCATACTTAAGTGATCGGAACGGTAATAAAACTTCACGGCAATCTGCATAAATGGGTAGATACCTGTATTTGTAACTATATTGTGCGTTAAAAAAAAGAATTACTGGGATTCAGAAAGGTTCGTATCATCATGCTTCTCCGGGTCCTTATTATCGACATTATCTGTTAAAAACGACGCGACGTTCCGGTCCTCACGCCCGAGATAGATCATAGCGACCGTAAGTCCGAGGATAACGATCGTGGTTCCGATGATATCGATAAACGTCAGATCGGTTACCAGAAGTCTTCTGACCATGGTCGTGACGCCCGCTATCAGAATCGGTCTGACAAGTACGCGCCCTGCACGCACATAGGACTGTACCATATCGATAAGGGTCGCGATAACGATGATCAAAAGGATACCCTGAAGCACATTCGTCAGAGCGTACTGCGTGGGGTCAGCCAGAGCCAGACTGATCATCTTCAGGGTCTCAATCGTTCCAATAAGGGCGGTAATTATCAAAAGAACTGCAATAAGGACGTAAATTGCAATCGTCACCAGACTGCAGCCTTTTACCAGATATCGCTGGGTCCGTGGAAACATATCCATATCTGCCATGTTAAGTATAATACAGTTCAATTTCCAAGTCAATAAAACAATTCCCAAGAAGAACCGGAACCAGTTGGATCAAATCGACACCTCTAAATCTGGAAAAGTAGTAGTTTATTAGCGCAGTCACTTAGATGGGACTCAACGGGCAAGTAAATAAGAAATTACTGCTCCAATATACTCTTAGATTCATTCCGTAAGGGATTGGAAATGGAAGTGTAAAAGCGACATATTTATATGTTTATATGTCATTCTATTACCGCTGTTTCCTAGATGAAACGCAAGGGCCAGTAGATCAGCCAGGCAGATCGTCGGACTTTTAATCCGCAGGTCGGGGGTTCAACTCCCTCCTAGCCCGCTTCACGCCTTCGGGTTTTTTGATAAGGAACATGTTTATAGCATGTCTTATCTCATTTTATTCGATGCGTGTATATCATCCATTACCACACCACCGGCGAATGTTTTCCCATTGGGCCATTCACAAGCCAAAGAACCAGACTTTTAAAAATTGAATCAGCTACCTGACATAATCAGCAGCAAGACACCGTATTCACACGAATCTGATTAGGAGCTACATGACAAGACTCAATGTATTACTGCATGAGATGGTCCCGGACCATCAAATCATGACCGACGAAGACGTAAAAGCTCTTCTCGTAACCTTCGACATCTTGGAAGATCACCTTCCGAAAATCTATCATGATGACCCGGCTGTAAAAGCCTGCGGCGCAAAACCAGGAAACGTCATTACGATCGTAAGAAAGAGCCAGACTGCAGGCGAAGCCACGTCCTACCGCCTCGTAGTAAGAAGGCCGAAAAAATAATCGGAGGAAGAGATCATGATTGATAGAAGTGTATTATCAGGCGCGTACTTTTCCCAGGAACATGTTGCCCGCCACCAGCTGGATTCGTATAACAATTTTGTCCAGTTTAACCTCCAGAAAGTCGTAGACGAACAGAGAGTCGTCGAGACTGAAATCGTTAACAGAGGAAAGAACCAGGAGGCCGTATGGGTCGAACTTGGTAAGATCCGTGTTGAAAAGCCGATCGTCAGAGAAGCAGACGGATCGCAGAGCAAACTCTATCCGGCCGAAGCACGCTTAAGAAACCTTTCCTATGCAGCACCGATGATCCTTGAGATGACCCTTCACCAGGGTGATAAGGTCTATCCGGTCCAGGAGACCACCATCGGTCAGCTTCCTGTAATGATCGGCAGCCAGGTCTGCAACCTTTGCGGTCTTTCCCAGCAGGAGAGGACCGAACAGGGCGAGGATCCGAGCGACCCCGGAGGATACTTCATTGTTAACGGAACCGAGCGCGTCTTAATGACACTCGAAGATCTTGCAAGCAACAAGATCATGACCGAGTTCACCGAAAGATACAACGAACAGATCCATGTATCCAAAGTGTTCTCCCAGTTCCGCGGCTATCGCGCTCTTGTAGTCGTCGAGAAAAATAAAAAGAATCTCCTTGACGTCTCCTTCCCGAGCGTTGCCGGTCACCTGCGGTTTGCAGATCTGATGCGCGCCCTTGGACTTGAATCTGATGAAGATATCGTATCTGCGGTTTCCCTTTCGGAAGATGTCCTTACCTACATGATGCAGAACCTCGAAGAGAGCGAATGCGCCACCGTCGAAGAAGGTGTCATGTATGTCGGTAAGAAACTTGCACCGAACCAGACAAAGGATTACCAGAGAAAACGCGCAGAGTTCGTTTTAGACAGCTACCTTCTCCCGCACTTAAACTACTCCATTCCGAGTACCTTGAAACCTGGAGAGGAAGGCTACGAAGTGTATGCGAAAGACGTCCGTATCGCGAAAGCAGAGTTCCTCGGCAGGATGGCAGAGGCATGTTTCGATCTCGCTCTCAATAAAAGGAGAATCGACGACAAAGATCACTACTCCAACAAACGCCTGAAACTTGCAGGTGATTTGATGGAAGATCTGTTCCGTATTTCGTTAAACAGACTCACCCGTGATGTCAAGTACCAGCTTGAACGCGCGAGCATGAGACACAGAGAACTTGCTATCGGTACGGTCGTCCGTGCAGATGTCCTGACCGAACGCCTTATCCACCCGCTTGCAACAGGTAACTGGGTCGGCGGAAGGACCGGTGTATCCCAGCTTATGGACCGTGTCGACCACATGTCGGTCATCTCCCACCTTAGAAGAGTTATCTCCCCTCTGTCCAGATCCCAGCCTCACTTCGAAGCTCGTGATCTGCACCCAACCCAGTGGGGACGTATCTGTCCGTCCGAAACTCCGGAAGGACCGAACTGTGGTTTAGTGAAAAACTTTGCCCAGCTTGTTGAGATCAGCAAAGGAACCGACGAGGAAGAGATCCTTCGCGTGATCCGGGGTATGAAGATCCAGCCAATCAGGAGCGAATAAAATGGAAAAGAAAATGGCACGTGTATTCGTGGACGGCGCTTTGATTGGAAAAGTCGATGATGCCGCAGGATTCACCAAAAACTTCAGACATATGCGCAGATCAGGGCATGTCTCAACTGAAGTCAATATTTCATACAAAGATTACAGTAATGAGATCGTTATCAATACCGACCGCGGACGGGCCCGCCGCCCCCTGATCGTTGTGGAAAACGGCATCCCCGCAGTCACCCCCGAAGATATCGAGATCGTCAGATCCGGTGCAGAAGATTTCATGGCTCTGGTTTCTCAGGGCAAAATAGAATTCATTGATGCTGAAGAGGAGGATGACCTCTTCATCGCTGTACAGGAAGAAGACCTGACCACCGAACACACTCACCTTGAGATCGATCCGTCCCTTATCCTCGGTATCGGAGCAGCACACGTTCCGTTCCCGGAGCACAACGCATCGCCGCGTGTTACGATGGGTGCAGGTATGATCAAGCAGGCATTAGGATTTGCCCAGGCAAACATGAAGCTGAGACCCGATACCCGCGGTCATATGCTCCACTACGCCCAGGTCCCGATGGTGCACACTCAGGCTGCCGAGCTTATCGGTTCCGACAACCGCCCGCAGGGTCAGAACTTCTGTGTGGCTATCATCTCCTACGAAGGATACAATATTGAAGATGCACTCATCTTCAACAAAGCCTCAGTCGAGCGCGGAGTAGGCCGTTCCCACTTCTTCAGAACCTATGAAGGAGAGGAACGCAGGTACCCCGGAGGACAGGTCGACAGGATCGAAATGCCCGAAGAGGATGTTCAGGGTTCCCATGGAATTGGATCCTATGCAAACCTCGATATCGACGGTATCATCAATCCGGAGACCGTTGTCAATGAGAAGGACGTTCTCATCGGCAAGACCTCCCCGCCGCGTTTCCTTGAGGAACCGACCGGAGAACTCATCGCCGTTGAAAAACGCCGCGACACCTCCATCACTATGAGAAGTAACGAGACCGGTATCGTTGACACTGTCATCATCACTGAGTCCGAAAACTCCTCCCGCCTTGTCAAAGTCAGAACACGTGACCTTCGTATTCCGGAGATCGGCGACAAGTTCGCATCCCGTCACGGTCAGAAAGGTGTTTGCGGTCTTATCACTCCGCAGGAAAACATGCCTTTCACCGCAGCCGGTATCGCGCCTGACCTCGTCATCAACCCGCACGCAGTTCCTTCACGTATGACCATCGGTCATATGCTTGAGATGATCGGTGGTAAAACCGGCTCTCTCGAAGGGTCCCGTGTCAACGCGACCTCGTTCAGAAAGACCCAGGTCGAGAAGATCTTCGACTCATCCTTCGCCCAGAATCGTTTGTTAAACGACAAAGAGATCGGCAAAGATGTGAAGTCCAGCAAACTGACCCGTGAGCAGGTCATGAGACACCAGCTCGCAGAAGCAGGATTCGCCCACAACGGCCGTGAGGTCATGTACGATGGAATCACCGGTCGCAGATTCCAGGCTGATATCTATATGGGTGTCATCTACTACCAGAAACTCTACCACATGGTATCTACTAAGATGCATGCAAGGTCCAGAGGTCCGGTCCAGGTCCTTACCCGACAGCCGACCGAAGGACGTGCCCGTGAAGGAGGTCTTCGTTTCGGTGAAATGGAACGTGATGTGATGATCGGTCACGGTGCCGCAATGGCACTCAAAGAGCGTCTCCTTGACGAGTCCGATGCAGTGAAGCAGTACGTCTGCGCACGCTGCGGAATGGTTGCAATGTATGATGCTAAGCAGAAGATGACCCGTTGTCTCGCCTGCGGTGCAGAAACTGATATTTACGAAGTCGAAATGAGTTATGCATTCAAACTTCTCCTTGACGAGATGAAGAGTATGGGTATAGCTCCCAGACTGAGACTGGAGGATATGGTATGACCTCGCCAAAGAGGATCGGCAAGATCGAGTTCGGTATCCTTTCACCGAAAGCAATTCGTGACATGAGTGTCTGTAAGGTCATCTGGCCCGACACCTATGACGATGACGGATTCCCCTACCCGAAAGGTCTCATGGATCCGAGTCTCGGTGTTATCGACCCCGGACTCCGCTGCAAGACATGCGGTCAGAAACAGGGTGACTGTCCCGGTCACTTTGGTCATATCGACCTTGCGAAACCAGTTATCCACGTAGGATACACCCGTCTGATCAGAAAACTTCTCCGTGTCACCTGTCGTGACTGCGGTCGGCTTCTTCTTGATAAAGAAGAGATCGCCGCCTTCTCAGCACTTGAAGACGACCCCTACTCAGCCGAGACCATCGGTGAGAAGGATATCAAGAAGGAACGTATCTGCCCCTATTGCGGTGATCAGCAGTTCAAGATCAACTTCGAAAAACCGACCTCGTTCGTTGAGATCGTCACCGAAATGGGTGAAGACGGTAAAGTCCACAAGTCAGAACGCAAACTGACCTCAGCCGACATCCGTGAACGCCTCGAAAAGATCCCGGACGATGATCTCCGTCTTCTCGGCATCGACCCCGATGTAGCAAGACCCGAATGGACCGTACTTACTGTCCTTCCGGTCCCGCCGGTAACCGTCCGCCCGTCCATTATCCTTGAGAACGGTCAGAGATCTGAGGATGATCTGACCCACAAGCTTGTGGATATCATCAGGATCAACCAGCGGTTCAAGGAAAACCAGGATGCTGGTGCTCCGCAGCTCATTATCGAAGATCTGTGGGAGTTACTTCAGTATCACGTTACCACCTACCTCGACAATGAAGTCGCAGGATGCCCGCCGGCAAGACACCGGTCCGGCAGACCGCTCAAGACACTCTCCCAGCGTCTGAAAGGGAAAGACGGCCGTTTCCGCGGATCCTTATCCGGTAAACGTGTCAACTTCTCTGCCCGTACCGTCATCTCACCGGATCCGAACCTTTCGATCGGTGAAGTCGGTATCCCGCTTGCGATCGCAAACGAGATGTCCGTTCCTGTAAGGGTGACCAAACAGAACCTTGAGGATATGCGTGTTCTGATCAGAATCGGTCCAAACAGACCTACCCTCCGTGATCCCTGCGGTGCGAACTATATCAACAGACCTGACGGCCGCCGTATCAGACTGATCTCCGGTGAAGAAGGCAACTGTGATACCGTCGCAGAAATGATCGAACCAGGATGGAAGATCGACAGACAGCTGCGTGACGGAGATATCGTTCTCTTCAACCGTCAGCCTTCTCTGCACCGTATGTCTATCATGTCCCACCACATCAAAGTCATGAACGGCAGGACCTTCCGCCTTAACCCGGCAGTATGTCCCCCGTACAACGCAGACTTTGATGGGGATGAAATGAACCTGCATGTTCCTCAGACCGAGGAAGCACGTGCTGAAGCGGAACTTCTCGTTGCCGTTCAGGAAAACATTCTCTCCCCGCGTTTCGGCGGTCCGATCATCGGCGGTCTTCACGACCACATCTCCGGTATCTTCCTGCTGACAAACCAGCTGAAGTGGCATACGAAATCCGAGTACCTCTATCTCCTGAAATACACCGACATGGAACATCTTCCAGAGCCGGGCAAGGTTGAGAACGGTATTCCCTACTGGAGCAACAAACAGGTCTTCTCCGAGATCCTGCCGAAGGATATCAACATGTTCTACAAAGCAACATGTTGCCGGAACTGTGACCCTTGTACCAAAAATACCTTCTGCCCGAACGATGCCTTTGTCAGGATCGTCGACGGAGAACTCCTTACCGGAACCATCGACAAAAAGTCTGTCGGAGCAATGGATGGAGCAATTCTGAACAGGGTCATCCGTCTTCACGGTAACCAGCGTGCAAAAGAGTACATCGACGACCTGACGAAACTCTCGATCCGTGCGATCATGCTTTACGGATTCTCGTATGGTATCAACGATACCGACCTCGGTAAAGAAGAGTACAAACAGATCCGTGACGTGCTCGATACTGCAGAACGTGATGTCGCAAACCGTATCAATATCTTTGAACAGGGACACTTAGAGCCAATGCCCGGAAGAACTCCTGAAGAGACCCTTGAAATGCAAGTCATGAAAGAACTGGGTAAAGCCCGAGACCGGACTGGTGATATCGCATCCCGTCACTTAGGTTTCGAAAACTCAGCTGTGGTCATGGCCGTTTCCGGAGCTCGCGGTTCGATGCTGAACATCGCACAGATGGCCGGTTGTATCGGTCAGCAGGCAGTGCGTGGTGAGCGTATCGTTCGTGGATATGAAGATCGTACCCTTCCTCACTTCAAACGCAGTGACAAAGGTGCCGATGCACACGGATTCGTTCGCAACTCGTACAAGTCCGGTCTCAGCCCGACCGAGTTCTTCTTCCACGCAATCGGTGGTCGTGAAGGTCTTGTGGATACTGCAGTTCGTACATCCCAGTCCGGTTACCTCCAGCGCCGTATGGTCAACGCTCTTCAGGATCTGAAGGTCGCGTATGACGGTACTGTCCGCAGTACCGGTGGTAAGATCATTCAGTTCGTCTATGGTGAAGATGGTACCGATCCGGCAAAGTCCGCATCCGGTCTGCCGGTCGATGTGAAAGGTATTGCCGAATCCGTTCTTAAGGAGGAGATCTAAAATGGTTCCAAGCAAAGATGAGATCGAGGATGATTTCGAGACATTCGAGGATGTTATCGAAGAAATACCCGTAAAGACCTCAAAGAAATCCCTGATGGAAAAGGTCGAAGAAGTCCTTGATACTGATTCGACCCCGGAGACCCAGGACGAGTCTGCAGAAAAGAAACCGCGGGCAAAGAAAGCAAAGAAGATCGAAGAGGTCGTTGAAGAGCCTGAATCTGCAATCGCAGTAGAACTTCACACCTGGAATCTTCCAAAAACACTCTTCCAGCAGGTCAAAACCTGGCTTGAAGGCAAATCCGAAGAGGAGCTTGAGGCCATCAATCTCGTCAGCCTGAAGTCCCGCGTCCGCAGGCTTGTTGATGAAAACATGCCTGTCTCCACTACCACGGAACTCACGAAGATCCTCACCTCAAAGCATGATGCCGGCAAGGAAGTATCCGACGAGAACTTCGAGAACATCGTTACCAGGATCAATTCCGAGTATGAACGTACCCGTGTTCAGCCCTGTGAAGCGGTAGGTATCAATGCCGCCCACTCCATCGGTGAACCAGGTACCCAGATGACGATGCGTACCTTCCACTACGCAGGTGTGGCTGAAATCAACGTTACCCTCGGTCTGCCGCGTCTTATCGAAATCATGGACGCCAGAAAAGAGCCGTCAACGCCGACCATGACCATCTTCTTAGATAAGGAATACCGCGAGAGCCGTGATAAGGCTCGTGAGGTTTCCTGGAAGATCGAAGCAGCTCCCCTTCACGAGTTCGGCGATATCGAAACCGATATCGCAGAGATGTGCGTTCTTGTTCAGATCAACAAAGAGGTCTGCAAGAAGCGTAAGATCCCTGTATCCGAAGTTCTTGCCCGTGCTCCGCAGAAGATCAAAGATAAGCGTCACTACCGTGACTTTGAAGTTGAGATCAACGAAGCGGACGGTGTCTTAAAGTTCCTCCCGAAAAACGAGGACTCATACCAGAACCTGTTCCAGCTCGCAGAACATGTCCGTCAGGTCATTGTTCAGGGTATCGATGATATCAAGAGGGTCGTCGTTCGAAAGGAAAACGACGAGTACATCCTCCATACCGAAGGATCCAACATGAAAGATGTCTTCGAGATCGACGGTGTGGACTGTACGAGGACCCGTACAAACAACATCTCCGAGATCGCAAGCACACTCGGTGTTGAAGCTGCCCGCTCAGCTATCATCTTCGAAGCATTCTCCACCCTGAAAGAACAGGGTATCGCGGTCGATCTCCGCCACATCATGCTTGTCGCAGACATCATGTGCATGGACGGAGAAGTCAAACAGATCGGTCGTCACGGAATTGCCGGAGAGAAGGAATCTGTCCTTTCCCGTGCAAGTTTCGAAGTCACGGTCAACCACCTGCTCGATGCGGCGGTTGCTCATGAATTCGATGAACTTTCCGGAGTTACGGAAAACGTCATCGTCGGTCAGCCGATTCTTCTCGGTACCGGTGATGTCAAACTGATGGTCCGCCGCGTGGCACCTCAGTAATCTTTTTTTTTATCATGGTTATTCCAGAACTCTTATCTCCTGCGGGTTCGCCCGATGCTTTGAAAGCTGCCGTATTTGCCGGATGCGATGCTGTATATCTCGGCGGGAAACTCTTCGGAGCACGCCAGTATGCGACCAACTTTTCGAATGATGAACTGAAAAACGCAGTTTTGTTCGCTCATCAGTACGGTGTCAAAGTGTATGTGACCGTCAACACGCTCGCTTACGATGATGATATGCCGGTGATCGCCGAGTATCTCCGGTTCCTCTCCGATATTGGCGTCGACGCGATCCTGGTTCAGGATGTCGGCGTCCTCTCTCTTGCCCGCGAGGTCGTACCTGATCTCCCGCTTCATGCAAGCACGCAGATGACGATCCATAACGCAGCCGGTGTCCGGTTCGCCGCCGAGCACGGGATCTCGCGTGTGGTCCTCGCCCGCGAGCTTTCGATCGAAGATGTAAAGCTGATCGCCGAAGTAGCAAAAGAAGTCGGCGTCGAGCTGGAGATCTTTGTTCACGGAGCGATCTGCTACGCATATTCAGGACAGTGTCTTTTCTCCTCGGTTATCGGCGGAAGGAGCGGGAACCAGGGGGGCTGCGCTCAGCCGTGCAGAAAACCCTATTCCCTGCTCGCAGACGGCGAGCCCATTCCTACGCAGGGCGATTACCTTCTGTCGCCGCGTGATCTCTGTCTGTATCCGTATCTCGAAGAGATCTGCAGGTCAGGTGTTGCCTCGATAAAGATCGAAGGCAGGATGAAGACCCCTGAGTATGTCGGGATCGTCACTGATGCTTACCGCCATGGACTGGACACTATCGCTGAAGGCAGAGAGTTCATCCCCGAGAATGAGACGATGGAAGACCTCGCCTTTGCGTTCAACCGCGGGTTTACGAAAGGATATCTTTTCGGAGACAAGTGGGGCACGTTCATCAATGCAAAAAAGCCGGATAACCGCGGTGTCTTTGCAGGATTTGTTTCCGGACTCGATGAGTCCCGCGGCAAGGTGATCGTCAAGATCGAAGGTCCGGTCCCTGATACAGGTGACGGGCTTGTGTTCAAGATCGCCGGCCGGGAAAGCGGTTTCGCTCTGAATAAAGAACCCTATATCTTCCCGGAAGGGGACGCCTACAAGATCCCTGCTCCGGAGGATGTCGTTCTCGGCAGTGAACTCTGGATCACCCGCCGGATGAAGACCGAACGAAAAGCTGCCGCGATCCTTGCAAAAGCATCAGGAGGACGGATCCCTCTCGACATCGTTGTTTCGCTCGACAAAGCAGGCAGGCTCACCGTCTCCTCTGATTCGACCGAGGTCAAAACCGAGATGCCGATGCTTGAGGCTTTGAACAAGCCCGTCTCAAAGGAGTCGGTCGAGACCCAGATAAGAAAGACCGGCGGCACACCGTTTTACGTCAGAAACCTTTCGATGAAGTATGACGGAACGATGTTTCTCCCGATGAGCGTCATCACTGATCTTCGCCGGAGATTTTTGGATGAAGCAGCGCTCGCACGGAAATCGGTCCGAACTACCCGCCCGTATCAGGAGAAAGGCTCTGCGGTCCCTGAGCGAACGATCCCGATCGTCCAGATCTATACTGATACGGTCGTCGGGGCAAAGACCGCCCACTCTTCCGGTGCTGGTCAGGTCGTGTACGAAGGTGTCGAGGAGATCTATGATCTCCCGGTCATCTACAAGCTGCCGAGGATCGTTCAGGAACATGAGGTCGCCGAGGCATTTTCCAAGATCCCTGCAAGTGCGGCCGGCGTGATGGTCGACGGTGTCGGTGCTGCCGAGCTGATCAAGGGCGTTCCAAAATACGGAGGCTCAGGTCTGAACATCACGAATGCCCGTTCAGCAATGACCTACGGGAAGAGCTGCCGTCAGGTCTGCCTCTCTCCGGAACTTTCCGGGAAACAGATCAGAACCCTGATGGAGCAGCTTTCCGCCTATGCTCATCCGCCGAAAACCGAGGTGATCGTTCAGGGCAGTCTTGAGGTGATGATCACCGAGAACTGTATTCCGGCAACTGCGCAAGGGTGCAGGAGCTGCAATCAGTCCTGGGCGCTGAAAGATAAAACAAATCGGATATTCAGAGTCAGGACCGATTCGCAGTGCAGAGGTCATATCCTGAACTCCTCCGAGACCTGTCTGATCGAGTATGTAGGAAAACTCGCGGCAGCCGGTGTTTCGGTCATCTCGATCGATGCCCGCGGCCGGAGTCCTGAGTATATCCGCCGTATGACAGCGATCTACTCCGCGGTCGCTTCTGGTGACGGGGATCCAAAAGAACTGAAAGAACAGATAAAAGATATCGCCTCAGGCGGCATCACGGCAGGGCATTACCTGCGTGGTGTTGTCAGAGAATAATTTTCTCTCCCCTTTTTTTGGTTCATTGATTTCCGACAGTTTTTTTCTTCTTCGAACAGCTGGCTTTTATCTTAATACGTAATGCTGGATGTAGTGAGAGATTGCAGTGAGTAAATTATATTGAATTAATATTGTTATTATGTACACGAAAAATATTTATTTGAATAAAGATGAATATTGCATGTCGATAACCTGTCGTCAATGATGTCTGGAAGAGAGCTGTTTCCAAAGCGGGCATCATGAATTCAGGGATGTCGTACACATATGTTCTCGGTGGATTTTCGTATCAGCTTTGGAAGGTTGAAAGCGTGTGATCGTTATCACCAATGTGATCAACACCAAGGTAAATGATTTTTATCCGATTACAAATTCGAGATTAAGGGGGGACTTCTCTCCTCTTTCGCATAGATAGACCTTGCGGGATGGTAGTTCTACACCAGCGACTTCCCGCGTATTTTTTTCTTGTTCCTTATGATGCATGTATGTTTGTCTGTTTTTCTCGAAAAAACTCCTGTTATGTATATTAAATTTATTTAACTTATTCAAAATATAAGTAATAATATATTTATGCTGATACTAACGAATATTGATGGTCGATAACCTGTCATTCGTGGCGCGTCTGTTATAGAGTCAGCTAGTGCGGGCAATTTGGCCATATTCCCGCATGTCCATAAAATGGTTTCAGACGAATGGAACGTTTGTTCTATCTAAAAAGTATTTTTCTATTTGAGGGATTCCCACATGGTATTGAGTACAATGTATCCTAAATATTCCACGAGAAAAGAGGGCAAGACTGTTATCATGGAGCAGAAACTCCTGAGTAAAGTATCCCGTCTTCTCTTAGATACCGCACGTTGTGTCGGTTGTGGTATCTGTGTTGACGCATGTCCAAAGGAAGCTATTTCTTTAGGCATGGTCGGTGCATCCATCCGCGGTGCAGCCTGCGGCGAGGCACCAATTTCTGTTGATCCTGCAATATGTTCATACTGCGGTGTTTGCACGATTCTGTGTCCGTTTGATGCACTTCTCGTAGAAGTTGACGGTGAATTGAGCCTCCCGATCCTGGAGCAGGAAGGTTTCCCCGAGTATGACTTTACTGCTGAAATCAGCGAGGAGAAGTGTGTCCGCTGTACATCCTGTCATGAGGCCTGCCCGCATGATGCAATTGTCCGAAACGTGCCCGTTTATGAAGGCGAAGTTGAGGGCGGCGTGCAGCGTCAGACCGCGCTTGGCGGTGATGTCGTTTTTGTTGTTGATGCTGACAAATGTACTATTTGCGGTATCTGCGGTACATTATGTCCGGCACTCACGGTTGCCAGAGATCCGTTCTATCCCGGTACGATGAAGCCGACCGGTGAGGTTCTCTGGGAGGAGGAGTTATGTAACGCCTGTCAGATATGTGTGAATGCCTGTCCGGCGAAAGCACTTTCCGTAGAACGTGCAGTACCTGATGAGCAGAAGCTTCCGGGCTTCGTCTCGATCGACAAATCCGAGTGCATCACCTGCACCTGGTGTAAACAGGTCTGCCCAAGCGAGGCCGTCACCATCACGAAATTCTTTGAAGGCGAACTTATTGTTGATGCCACGAAGTGTCCCGGTGGATGTTCCACCTGTGTCGATGTA